>JAITVE010000222.1 GCA_031285975.1 Candidatus Adiutrix sp.
TGGGGAGTTGAAAATAATGTACACTGGTGCCTTGATGTCGTTTTGGCGAAGATCAAAGCAGGGCCAGAACTCTCAATGCCGCTAAAAACTTAGGACTGCTGCGTAATATGGCCCTCAATATACTCCGAAAAGACAACGGCAAGAAAAGCCTTCAACGGAAAATGTATGCCGCTTCTCTTTGCCCGGACATTATTAAAACTTGGCTCGGTTTTTAATATGCGTCTGCCCTGCGGCGGGCGGAAAAAATGATTGACGCAGGGGGCGGCTTGTGGTATTAAACTTAATGCCCTGGGGGCCCGCGTGGTGAAAATCACAGCGGCTTTGTGTCGGGGCGCTTTCCGGGCGATGTAGCTCAGTTGGTTAGAGCATGCGGCTCATATCCGCAGTGTCCGGGGTTCAAGTCCCTGCATCGCCACCAAAAATAACGGCCCGAGGCCTGTATATAAAACTCCCGCCTCGGCGGGAGTTTTTACGTTGGGGCTTTGGGAACAGCTAACCTTCTACAATGATGCCTCCCATAGAACAGCATCGCATTTTGTAAGCGCTCACCTCATATTTCTTGCCATCCCCTCAATCTGTAGAAGCGAAATTACACCGCACATATGCGGTGTTTTTAGTTTAGTCGAACCATTATTATTTGTCAATGGATGCGATTACCCAAAAATTCGCCGGGGCGCTCAAGATACTGAGGACAGAAAGAAATCTGACCCAAGAGGAGTTGGCCCAGCGATCAGGAGTGGACTACAAATATCTCCAAAAGTTGGAAGGCCAAAAGCCGTCCTCTCCGACACTTTCGACTCTGGAAAAATTGGCCACGGGGCTGGATATCCCTTTGGCCGAGCTGATTCAAAACATTCAGGCGCACGATTGCCCGCTTGCTAAAATGAAGGAAATTTGATACTTAAAAGGCGGGATGAATTGGAATTTATTGAATGCTGACAAAGGAATTTCTCATGGCGACTTCCAAAAAAACGAAAGCGGACGCTCAGGCGGATTTGAAAAAGCTGGCCGGGCAATTGGCCATTTCCCCCAAACTGGTGTGGGACACCCTGGACGCCGCCGGGCGGAAAGAGGCCGACCAACTCGGCCGCCGCTACATCGACTTCCTCAGCCGGGCCAAAACCGAGCGGGCCGTGGTGCGGCTGGTGAGCGAAACCCTGTCCGCGCAGGGCTTTAGCGACTTAAGCCGCAAGCGGGGCAAAATTTCCGGCGGCGGCTGGCTGAGCCACCAGGGTAAACTCATCGGCGCGTTCGCCCCGGGGCGCAAAAGCCCGGCGGAGGGTTTTAACATCATCGTCGCCCACGGCGACAGCCCCCGGCTTGACCTGAAACCCAAATGCGTTTATGAGGAAAGCGGCCCCGGCTTCGGTATGCTGCGCACCAACCTCTACGGCGGGCTGAAAAAATTCCAATGGTTAAGTCGGCCCCTGGCCCTGTGGGGCTTCTGCGCCCTGGCCGATGGCCGCACCCTGGACATCGTTTTCGGCGAAGAGCCTGGCGACCCGGTGCTGACCATCCCCGACCTTCTGCCGCACCTCGACCGCAAAGCCCAGCGCGACAAAAAAATCAGCGAAGCCATTGTGGCCGACAAAATGAACATCCCCGCCGCCAGCCGCCCCCTGGGCGGAGCGGAGGACAAAGACCGCTTCAAGCTGGCCGTGCTGAAAATCCTGCACGACCGCTGGGGCCTGGTGGAAGAAGACCTCATTTCCTCGGAACTGGAAATCGTCCCCGCAGGCCCGGCCCGTGAAGTGGGGCTGGACGGATCCCTCATCGGCGGCTACGGCCAGGACGACCGCCTGCCCATTTTCGCCGCCCTCGAAGCCATGGCCGGAACCAAAAAACCCGAGCGGCCCACCCTGCTGCTGGTCTACGACCGGGAAGAAATCGGCAGCTACGGCTCCACCGGCGCGTCCGGCAACTTTTTGGAACACCTCGCCGCCCGCGCCTTCGAAGCCGCCGGTTTGGCCCCGGACTGGTCGGCGGTGCGCGAGGCCCTGATGAATTCCTGCGCCCTCTCCGCCGACGTGGAAGCGGCCATGGATCCCGATTACAAAGAGGTTCACGAGGAACTCAACTCCGCCCACATGGGCCGGGGGCCCTGCCTCATCCGCTACACCGGCGGGGCGGGCAAGTATGGCGCGTCGGAAGCCGGGGCCGAATACATGGCCAGGGTGCGGGCCGCCTTCGCCGCCGAGGGCGTGGTCTGGCAGAGCTCCATCTTCGGCAAGCAGGAGGAAGGCGGCGGCGGCACCGAGGCCCTCTACATGGCCGCCTACGGCCTGAACGTGGTGGACTGCGGCCCGGCGGTGCTGTCCATGCACTCGCCCTTCGAGCTGTCCTCCAAGGCCGACATCCTGATGACCGTCCGGGCCTACGCGGCCTTTTTGAAGATGAAATAAGACATATATCAGATAGTGCAAGGGGCCGCGTCCAGCCGGGCGCGGCCCCTTTTATTTTTGCCATTCTTCTTTGGTGAGGCACGTCACATGCTGCGTTTTGACGGCTGTAAGGCATGGGCCCCGGCCTTCGCCGGGGTGACGGCGGGAGGCAACACAAAAACGGCCGGAGCGGGGACGCTCCGGCCTTTGGCGGGATGTTAGGAGGCAAGGATTTTCCAGATTCGCGGATGACGAAAAGCATCCGCAGGAGTATCTGGCGGCAGAGATTTATTTCTCCGCTCGGGGGCGGTTCTCAATAACGGCCCCCTCGGCGGCGGAACCGGCCATGCGGGCGTAGCGGTACAGATAGCCTGAAGTCACGCGGGGCGGCGGCGGCGTCCAGTCTTTCTTGCGAATTTCCAGTTCACTCGCGGAAACTTTCAGTTCCAGCTTCTGGGCCGGGATGTCGATGGCGATGCGGTCGCCGTCGCGGATAAGGGCGATGGGGCCGCCCTCCTGGGCTTCCGGGGACACGTGGCCGACGAAGCAGCCGTTGTTGGTGCCGGAAAAGCGCCCGTCGGTGACCAGGGCTGTTTTCCGCGCCAAACCCAGGCCGTGCAGCAGTTTCAGGGCCTTGAACATTTCCGGCATCCCCGGCCCGCCCTTGGGGCCCTCGTAGCGGATGACCAGCACTTCGCCGCCTTTAACGCGGCCTTCCATGATGGCCTGGTTGGCCTCGGCCTCCGAATCAAAGCAGAGGGCCGGGCCCTCGAAAACCCGCTGGCCCGGGTCGATGGCCGCCGGTTTGGTCACCGCCCCCGCCGGGGAAATGTTGCCATACAACACCGCCAGCCCCCCAGTGGCTTCAAAGGGTTGCTGCCGTGTCTTGATAACTTCATCATTCGGTGATTGTATGCCGCGCAGGTTTTCGGCCACGCTCTGGCCGGTGACGGTCATGGCGGAGCCGTGCATCAAATCGCCGAGCTCGGCCATGACGGCCCGAACGCCGCCGGAGCGGTGGAAGTCAATGACATTGGCGCTGGCCGCCGGGTTCATTTTGGCGATGAGCGGCGTGGTGCGGCTGAGGCGGTCGAAGAGGCCGAGGTCAAAATCCAGATGGGCCTCGTAGGCGATGGCCGGGACGTGCAGGGCCGCGTTGGTGGAGCCGCCGATGGCCGAGACCAGGCGCACCGCGTTTTCAATGGATTCGGCGGTGATGACCTGCCGGGCGGTGATGTTTTTCTTCACCAGCCCCACCACGGCCCGCCCAGCTTCCTGGGCCGAGGCCAGCCGCCCGGCGTGGACGGCCGGAATCATGGCACTGCCAGGCAGCGACATGCCCAAGGCCTCGGCCAAACAGCACATGGTGTTGGCCGTGCCCAAAAACGAGCAGGAGCCGCAGCTCGGGGCGCAGGAATTTTCCATGCGCAAGAGTTCCGCCTCGTCGATTTCGCCGGAGAGGAGCCGCCCCACGCCTTCAATGATGCTGGTGCTGTCGCTCTGGCGGCCGTGGAGGAAGGGGCCGCTCAGCATGGGGCCGCCGTTGACGAAGATGGCGGGCAAATCCAAACGGGCGGCGGCCATGAGCATCCCCGGCACGATTTTGTCGCAGGAGCCCAGCAGCACCAGGCCGTCATACTGGTGGGCCTGCACCATCAGCTCCACAGAGTCGGCAATTACGTCGCGGGTCGGCAGAATATAGCGCATCCCCTCGTGGCCCTCGGCAATGCCGTCGCAGGCCCCGATGACCCCGAACTCCACCGGCGTGCCCCCGGCGGCGCGGATGCCCTCGGACACGGCCTGGGCCACGGCCCGCAGGTTGTAGTGGCCGGGCACGGTGGCGCTCCAGGCGTTGGCCAGCCCGATGAGCGGGCGGCTCAAATCCTCGTCAGTGTAGCCCATGGATTTGAAATAGGCCCGGTTGATGCTCCACTCCGGCCGCTTGAGAATGTTTTCGCTGCGCATGTTCGAATCTCTCTTTACTGGTATGGTGTTCAAAAACCTCGGCTGATTGGGCGCCCTCAGCCGTTGAGAAGCCCAGGCCGTCCTAAAACGTCCCGGCCAGTTTGAAAATGCCGAATTCCTGATGGCCCAGGCTTTCGGCTTTGGTCAGCCGCCCGTTGGCCACTTCAGCCATGAAATCGAACAGTTCCCGGCCCACCTCCGGGAGGCTGCGGCGGCCGTCGATCAGTTCGCCCGCGTTGAGGTCGATGTTGTCGGCCATGGCGGCAAAGGTGGCCGAATTGCCGGTGATTTTAATGACCGGGCAGACGGGGCTGCCGGTGGGCGTGCCCCGCCCCGTGGAAAAGGCGATGATCTGGGCCCCGGAGGCGGCCATGCCGCTGATGGAATCAATGTCCTGGCCGGGGGAGTCCATGAAAAACAGGCCCTTTTTATCCGACGGCAGGGGCTCGGCGTATTCCAGGGCGGCCACAAAGTCGCTGGTTCCGGCCTTATACATGCAGCCCAGGGATTTTTCCTCAATGGTGGAAAGCCCCCCGGCCTTGTTGCCCGGAGTCGGCTGGCCCTGGCGCAGGTCAACGCCCAGGGC
>JAITVE010000243.1 GCA_031285975.1 Candidatus Adiutrix sp.
TTTGAAAAGGTGGCGCGGCTTTGCAACCCGGTATGCCAAAAATGCAGCTTCATTTCTGGCAATTGCTCAAATACGTTGCATCGCTCTTTGGCTTGAAATCTATTGACGACACAGCCTAAAGGCAGGTACATTGCAAAATGCTCTAGGCACTTGTTACGCCATTTCCAGGACGTTTAAGATGCTCTTGCCCTGCTTTGTGCACAATGCCGGTTGCAGATTTGATCATATTGCAATAACCCCGACGGTCTCTGGCACGCCTCAAAATTGAAGACCGCCCTGTACTCCTGATTCCAAATGCGCCCGCTTACAGCCAGCCGTAGGCGGCGGCGATTTCTTGGAAGTTTTTTTTCAGGCTTTGGTAGAGGCTGCCGAAGGGCTGGTAGAATTTGTTGTATTCTTTTACCGCCTTCGGGTTTTTCTTGGTGCGGGAGGCGATTGTGATGCAGGCGTCGCAGGCTTCCGGGACGCTGTTCCACACCCCCGCGCCGACGCCGCCCATAATCATGGCCCCATAGGCCGAGCCTGCCGTGGAGTTCGTCACGCAGGTGTCCACCCCGTAAATGTCCGCCTGCAGCTGCTGCCAGAAGGCGCTCTTCGCCCCCCCGCCGGAGAGGCGGATTTCCGAGGCTTCCACCCCCAGGCCGCGCATGATGTCCAGGCTGTCGCGCATTCCGTAGGTAATGCCCTCAATGACGGCGCGGCTCATCATGGCTTGGTCGTGGCGGGGGGTCAGGCCGATGAAGCAGCCCCGCGCATAGGGGTCGGCGTGCGGCGTGCGTTCGCCGGTCAGGTACGGGAGGCAATACAGGCCCTCGCTGCCGGCGGGGGCCTTGGCGGCGGCGGCGGCTATTTGGTCGTAGGAATCTTCCGGGCAGAGCGCGTTCCTGTACCATTGGAGCATTCCGCCCGCGGAAAGCATACAGCTCATCATGTGCCAAACGCCCGGCACGGCGTGGCAGAAGGTGTGCACCCGCCCCCGGGGCTCCGTCTGCATGGCGTCCGTGTAGGCGAAGATAACGCCGGAAGTGCCCATCATGGCCGAGGCCACGCCCTTCTTCACAATGCCGTTCCCCACCGCGCCCATGGCCTGGTCGCCGCCGCCGCCCGCGACGGGCACGCCCTCGCGGAGGCCCAGGGCTTTGGCCGCTGCGGCGGTCACCGTGCCCGTGACTTCCTGGGATTCGAAAACGGGGGGGAGAATGGCGGGGTCTAAATCCAGCCTGGTCAGCAGTTTTTTCGACCAGGCCCGCCTGGCCACGTCCAGCAGCAATGTGCCGGACGCGTCCGAAACTTCGGTGGCGTAGACACCCGTCAGGCGGTAGCGGATATAGTCCTTGGGGAGCAGCACCTGGCGGACGCGGTCGAAATTGCGTTTTTCATTATTCCGCAGCCACAGGATTTTCGGCGCGGTGAAGCCGGTGAAGGCGGGGTTGGCCACCATTTTCAACAGCTTCGAAAGGCCCCCGGCGCGTTCCGTGATTTCCGCGCATTCGCGGCTGGTGCGCTGGTCGTTCCAGAGCAGGGCGCGGCGAATCACCCGGCCGTCTTTATCGAGAAACACGGAACCGTGCATCTGGCCGGAAAGGCCAATGCCGATAACGTCCGCCCCGTTCACCCCGGCCCTGGCCAGGGCGGCCCGGACTGATTGCTGCACGCCCGCCCACCAGTCTTCCGGCTCCTGCTCCGACCAGCCGGGCTTGGGGGAATACACCGGGTACTCGGCCACCGCCTCCGCCGCGATGCGGCCTTGCGTGTCGCAGAGAATCGTTTTCGTGCCGCTGGTGCCGATATCAATGCCGAGCAGATAGTTCATTTCCCATCCTCCCCATCAGAGTAAACTTGACAATGCCCACTACTGGAGTATACTAAAGAAAGAACTTTTAGTAAAGTTTGCCCATAAAGTATCCGCCCACTCCCGGAGGAACTCCAATGAAAGCGCTTGTACTGGAAAAACAGGGTGAAATCACCCTCAGGGACATGCCCCTCACCAAACCCATGACCGCTGATTCCGTCCGCATCAAGGTCAAAAACGTCGGCGTCTGCGGCAGCGACGTGCACTATTACACCCATGGCCGCATCGGCCACTATGTCGTCAATGAGCCGATGATTCTCGGGCACGAGGCGGCCGGTGTGGTCGTTGAGGTTGGGGCGAACGTCAGGAATTTGAAGGCGGGCGACCGGGTCTGCATGGAGCCGGGCATCCCCAACGACAAATCCCGCACCTCGAAGCTGGGCCTGTATAATTTAGACCCGGAAGTCTCCTTCTGGGCCACGCCGCCGGTGCACGGCTGCCTTATTGAAGAAGTGGTGCACCCGGCCGAATATGCCTTCAAACTGCCGGATAATGTGAGCCTGGCCGAGGGCGCGATGATTGAGCCGCTGGCCATCGGCCTTCAGGCGGCCAAAAAGGCGCGCATTGTCCCCGGCGACGTGGGCGTGGTCATCGGCGCGGGCACCATAGGCATTATGTGCGCCCTCTCGCTCATGGCGGGCGGCTGCTCCCGCGTTTTCATCATCGACGCGAAGCGCGAAAAGCTGGACATCGCGGCCAGCTATGACGGCCTCACCCCCATTGACGTCACCCGCGAAGACCCGGTGAAAGTGGTGCGGGACGCGACGGGCGGCTGGGGCGCGGAGGTGGTGGTCGAGGCGACCGGCGCGGCCGCCGTGTATCCGGGCTTTGTGGAATATTCCTGCCCCGGCGGCAAGGCCGTCCTGGTGGGCATTCCCATTGACCCGGTGCTGTTCGACGTGGCCGCTATTCAGGCCAAGGAGTTGGACATCGCCTCCGTCTTCCGCTATGCCAACATCTATCCCCGCGCCCTCGAACTGGTGGCCTCGGGCAAGATTGACGTGAAGCGGCTGATAAGCAAGGTCTATCCCTTTGAACAGGCCGTCGAGGCCTTCAAGGACGCGGCGAAACTGGAACCGAATATCGTGAAAATTCAGATTGAGCTGTAAGCGCCTTGCCGGGCGCGTTCGTCAAATCGTCTTGATGAACGCGTCAATGTGCAAAAGGGCCGCTCCCGCCGCCGAGGCCGCTGTGCGTCGGCGGCATATTTTTATATAGCCGCCGTCCGCTTCAAAAGAATTCAGGGCCGCCGCCCGCTTGCGGAGTTCGCCGATGTGCGGCTCCATATACGCCCCCACATAGCCGCCCACCACCACTTCGCAGTCAAAGGTCATGCGCAGCATGTTCACCGCCGCGGCCAGGTCGGTGAGGTATTTGTCCCAGACTTTCCGCGAGGGCGCGTCCCCC
>JAITVE010000123.1 GCA_031285975.1 Candidatus Adiutrix sp.
TTTGTCAACAATATCTTCAACCTCGACCGCCGCTACGCCCGCGACATCATGGTGCACCGCACCCGCGTCTGCGCCCTGAGCGCGGACGACACCGTGGCCCACGCCATACAGATGGTGCGCGACAAGTGCCACACCCGCTTTCCCCTCTACCGGGGGCAGGATAAGGACGACGTGCTCGGCTTTGTCCACGCCAAGGATTTATTGAGCGAGCCGCCGGACAAACGCCTTGAGCCCTTTGCCCGCCCGGCCCTCTACATCTACGACCACCTGCCCGTGGACGAGGCGCTGGAACACATGCGCCGGGAAAACCAGCAATTCGGCCTGGTGTGGGACGAATACGGCAGCTGGCAGGGGCTGATCACCATGGAAGACGTGATCGAAATCATCGTCGGCTCCCTGCAGGACGAATTCGACCACGAGGAACCCCGCGTGCTGCGGCGGGACGACGGGTCGTGCCTGGTGGACAGCAAGCTCTCCCTGGAGCAGATTGCCCGCGTGCTGCGCCTGGATTTGGGCCCGGACGCGGAGGAGCATTACCGCCCCCTGGCCGCCCTCTTGGTAGAAAATTTTGGCGGTATGCCCAGCAAAGGCGACAGCGTGACCCTCTATGGAGCGCAGTTCACCGTCGCTGAAATCGACGGGCGCACCATTATCAAAGTCCTCGTCACCCCCGAGGCAAATTCACACGCAAAGGAAACGCCATGATCGGCATATCCAAACTATACTGCGGGACGGTGGAGCCCTCGGACGTGCTGCGCTACGGCCGCCGCTCCGACCGCCTGCCCAGCCATCTGCTGCAATTTTCCGAAGACAAGAAGCCGGTGGTGGTCTGGAACATGACCCGCGCCTGCAACCTCACCTGCCGCCACTGCTACGCCTCGGCCACCCCCGGCCCGGCGCAGGACGAAATGAGCCTCGCCCAGGCCCGCGCCCTGGTGGATCATTTGGTGGAATACAAAACCCCGGTGGTGCTGTTTTCCGGCGGCGAACCGCTGATGCACCCGCACCTGTTCGAGCTCATTGAGCGCACGGTCAAGGGCGGGCCCCGGGCGGTCTTGTCCACCAACGGGCTCCTCATCGACCGCGACAAAGCCTTGCGGTTGAAAGATTTTGGCTTATCCTATGTCGGGGTCAGTTTAGACGGGCTGGCCGAAACGCACGATGAATTCCGCCGCCTGCCCGGCGCCTTCGAGCGCACCGTGCGGGCCATGGCCACGGCCCGCGAGGCTGGGATAAAAGTCGGCCTGCGCTTCACCCTCAACCGCCGCAATGTGGCCGACCTCCCCGGCATTTTCGATTTGATGGAGCGGGAGGGCATCCCCCGGGTCTGCTTCTACCACCTGGTGGCCAGCGGGCGCGGAGGAGGACTGAGCGCGGACACCTTGACTCACGAGGAAACCCGGCGGGCCGTTGACCTGATTATCGACCGCACAGCCGACCTCCACCGCCGGGGCATTCCCATGGAAGTGCTCACCGTGGACAACCACGCCGACGCCCCCCATCTCTACCAGCGGATGCGGGACGAGGGCCGGGCCGAAGAAGCCGAAAAAGTCATGGAACTGCTGCGCCTCAACGGCGGCAACAGTTCAGGCCGGGGCATCGCCGCCGTGTCCTGGAACGGCGACGTGCACCCCGACCAGTTCTGGCGGCAGGTGGTGCTGGGGAATGTCAAAGAAAAAAACTTCGCCGACATCTGGCACGACCGCGATAACGATTTTCTCATGGCCCTGAAAAATAAAAAAGAGCACGTCAAAGGCCGCTGCCGCGCCTGCCGCTTCCTTGATGTGTGCGGCGGCAACCTCCGCGCCCGCGCCGAAGCCGCCACCGGCGACCCCTGGGGCGTTGACCCGGCCTGTTATCTCACCGACACTGAAATTATGTGAGGCACCGCATGAGCTTTGACACCATCATCCGTCCCCGCCGCTTGCGGGCCACTGCCGCCCTGCGCTCCATGTTCCGGGAAGTGCATCTCAGCCCGGCTGATTTCATCTACCCGCTTTTCGCCGTGCCGGGGCATGGGGTGAAGAAGGCCATCCCCTCCCTGGCCGGGCAGTTCCACCTCTCGCCGGACATGTGCGCCGAGGTGGCCGCCGAAGTCCACGCCCTGGGCGTCCCGGCGGTGATCCTCTTTGGCCTCCCTGAGACGAAGGACGCCACCGGCTCCTCCGGGGCCGACCCCGAAGGCCCGGTGCAGGCGGCAACCCGCGCCATCAAAAAGGCCGTGCCGGACATGGTGGTCATCACCGACGTCTGCCTCTGCGAATACACTGACCACGGCCACTGTGGCCTCATCCATAACGGCAAAATCGACAACGATTCCACCCTGCCCCACCTGGCCGCCCAGGCCCTCAGCCACGTTCAGGCCGGGGCCGACATGGTGGCCCCCTCGGACATGATGGACGGCCGGGTGGCGGCCATCCGCGCCACTCTGGACAGCGAAGGGTTTAGCGACCTGCCCATCATGTCCTACACCGTCAAATATTCCGGCGCGTTTTACGGCCCCTTCCGGGACGCGGCTGGGAGCGCCCCCCAGTTCGGCGACCGCCGCAGCTACCAGATGGATCCGGCCCGCCGCCGCGAGGCCTTCACCGAGCTTGACCTTGACCTGGCCGAAGGGGCCGACGTGGTGATGGTCAAACCCGCCGGGCCGTTTCTGGACATCATCCGCGAAGTGCGCGACCGTTGCGACGTGCCCCTGGCCGCCTACCAGGTCAGCGGCGAATTCGCCATGCTCATGGCCGCCAGCCAGGCCGGTCTTTTGGACGAGCGGGCGGCGGCCCTGGAATCCCTCATCGGCATTAAGCGGGCCGGGGCCGACGTTATCATCACCTACCTGGCCCCCAAAGCGGCCCGCTGGCTGCGGGAGGGCTGATGAAACCCGCAACCGCGAACGCCGCGACCATAGCCCCGCCCCGCCTGGTGGCCTGGGAAGCCACCCGCGCCTGCAACCTCTTGTGCCGCCACTGCCGGGCCGAAGCCGTGCTCACGCCCCCGCCGGGGGAGTTGAATCATGAAGAGGGCCGCGACTTCCTTGAGCAAATGGCCGCCTGGCCGCCCAGCCCCATGGTCATCCTGAGCGGCGGGGAACCCTTGATGCGGCCCGACATTCTGGATTTAGCCGCCTACGGCCATTTCCTGGGCCTGCGGATGCTGCTGTCCACCAACGGCACCCTGGTGGACGCGGCCAAAGCCCGGGCCATGAAAGACGCCGGAATCGCCCGCGTCAGCCTGAGCCTCGACCGCCTCACCCCCGCCGACCACGACCAGTTTCGCGGCCAACCCGGCGCCTTCGAGGCCCTGGAACGCGGCGCGGCCCATTTGCGCGAGGCCGCCCTGCCCTTCCAAATCAACAGCACCCTCACCGCTGAAAATTTGCACCAGGCCCCGGCCCTGACCGACCTGGCCGCCTCGCTGGGGGCCGTGGCCCACCACATTTTCCTCTTAGTGCCCGTGGGCCGGGCCGAGGGCTTGGAGGCCCCCCTCTCCGCCGACCAGTACGAAGCGGCCCTGCGCACGCTCAAAGAGCGGGAAGCCTCGCTGCCCGTTGAATTCAAAGCCACCTGCGCCCCGCAATATCAACGCCTGGGCAAGCAGATGGGCCTGGCCCCCCAGGGCCGCCACGGCAGCGGGCGCGGCTGCCTGGCCGGGCAGGGTTTCGCCTTCATGAGCGCCGAAGGCGAAGTGCGCGGCTGCGGCTACCTGCCCAACCCAGCCGGACAGTTATCCCGGCAACCCGGCAGCGCCAGCCAAACAACAAACCTTGGCGGCCAATCGTTCCGCGAAATTTACGAAAACTCCCCCCTCTTCCGCGCCCTGCGGGACAAAAGCTGTTATCACGGCAAATGCGGGGTCTGCGAATACTGGAACATCTGCGGCGGCTGCCGGGCCCGTGCCCGCGCCGAGGGCGACCATATGGGGCCGGAACCCCTGTGCCCCTACCAGCCGAAGAACGAGGCCCGCCCATGAACGCCGCCCCGGATCGCCTGGACAGATTGATTCTAAACGCCATCCAGCGGGACTTTCCCGTGGCCGCCCGCCCCTACGCCGTGCTGGCCGAGCGCCTTAACCGCGACCAGGGCACAGACTTGACTGAAGGCGAACTCCACGCCCGCGTTAAAGCCTTGCGGGACAACGGTTTTATTCGCCGTCTGGGCGCGGTTTTCAACGCCGGGCCCCTGGGTTACCGCTCCACCCTCTGCGCGGCCCGCGTGCCGGAAGACCGCCTGGAGGCCGTGGCCGCCCTGGTCAGCGCCGCCCCGGAAGTGACCCACAATTACCTCCGCAGCGACGCGCTGAACCTCTGGTTCACCTTCAGCAGCCACCGCCCCGAGGCCTTGGGCGAGTTTCTGGGCAATCTCAAAGCCCAGACCGGCCTCACGGAAGTTCACGTGCTGGATTCGGAAAAGCTCTTCAAAATCAAGGTGGATTTCAAATTTGCCGAGTGAGAGGGCAGAGTGACGGGGGATGCAACACGGCGCGAAGAGAAAGGCATAGCCCCCGGCCTGCGCCGGGGTGACGGCACGAGGGGGCGGCGGCTTTCAAGTTCGCCGAGTGACGGTGTGGAACTGGGTGCAATATCCCCACAAAAAAACGGGAGCCGAAGCTCCCGTTTTAACGCCGCCTTGGGGGGTCAAGCCAAGTCCTGCTTGAAGCGGCTGTAGTGCTGGTTGACGCGGGCGATGTAATTGCGGGTTTCCGTGGGCATCTGGCCGCCTTTGCGGCGGTAGCGGTCGAAGTTGCCCGGCCCCCAGTTATATGAGGCCAGGGCCTTGTCCACGCTGCCGTTGTGGCGGTCGAGCATCTGCTTTAGATAGCGGGCCCCGCCCCACACGTTTTCCACGGGGTTGAAGGGGTCTTCCACGCCTAAATCCTTGGCCGTGCCAGGCATGAGCTGCATCAGCCCCTTGGCCCCGACCCGCGACACCGCCTCGTGGTCAAAATTTGATTCAGTCTTGATGACCGCCATTACCAGGGCCGGGTCAAGGCTCAGGGCCTTGGCCACCCGCCCCACGAGCTTGTCCAAATCCTCGCGCGTAAAATGTTTGTCGTTGTCGGGGGCGACTTCAGCGGTTGCGGCGGGCGCGACGGGCGCTTCGGCGGAAGCGGGAGGCTGGGCGGCGGCGGTTTTCTGGGTCTCTTCAACGACGGGAGCTTTCGCCTCGGCGGTTTTGAGGGAATGGCCCCGGTCGGCGGGCGGGCGGTGGGGGGCGCGGATGCGGCCGTAGGGCATCATTAAATTACTGCCGCCGGGCTGGCTGGCCGTGATTTTTTCTTCGCCCTGCCCCGCTTCCGCCTCGGCGGATTTCGGGGGCGCTTCGCGGAGAAAGCCATTTTTTTGACGCAGGGAACTCATCTCCGCCGGGCTGAAAGTGCGGCCCGAGTCGAAGCCGGGCGCGCCGCTGCCCCGCAGGTTGCCGAAATTGTCGGCGGACAGGATGGCCTCGGCGTTCATCTGGCGGATCAGTTCCATGGCCGGGTCTTCGCTCCCGCCGCCCTGATCCATGCCCACCAGGCCTTGCAGCATATCATTATTCACGCTCATGGCCTTTATTTGGGCCAGGCTGCGGGCGGATTCCGCGTTATCCGGGCTTGACGCTACGGACATTTCCACCTGGGCCTGCGCCAGAGCCACCAGGTTTGAAAATTCGTCCATGCCGCCGCCCTGCCCCAGGGGAGGGATGGACGGCGCGTCGGCGGCGCTCATCATGAAGCCGGAAGTGTCGGGCCGCCCGCTTAAGCCAAGCCGCCCGGCCAGGGGATGGTTCCGCAGATTGCCCTGTATTTTGGAATCCCTCAGCATTTGACTGATGTTGCCGATGTCCATGATGTCCTCCTCCCGCGCCCGATTTACCGACGGAAAACCGTCACCTTGACGCTGACAGCTATCGAAGCAATTAGAATGCCAAGTTTTTTCCGCAACATACTCAACGCCGCAACTC
>JAITVE010000275.1 GCA_031285975.1 Candidatus Adiutrix sp.
CAGGTCGCGGCCCCAGAGCCCCAGGTGGATGCCGCAGAGCACCACCTCGCTCAGGCCCCGGGAGAGATAGGAACGGAGCCCGTCCAGCACCCGGTCAAGTTCCAGGCTGCGGGAGGGCCCCCGCGACAGAGGCACGGCGCAGTAGGCGCAGAAGGCGGAGCAGCCGTCCTGAATTTTGTAGAAGGCGCGGGTGCGCTCGGGGTTGGGCGCGCCGAAATCGGCGGCGGGCCCGCTGAGGGGGGCCACTTTCACGCCCCGGCCCTCGGGGCTGTCCAGGCGGCCCAGGTGCTCCACGAGGCGGCTTTTTTCGCCCTGGCCCAGCACCAGGGTGACCAGGCCGGTATCGGCCAGCAAATCGGGGTTGGCCTGGGCCAGGCAGCCGGTGGCCACGATTTGGGCCGTGGGGTTCAGCCGCTTGAGCCGCCGAATCAGGGCCAGGGCCTCCTGGTCGGCCTTGTGGGTCACGGTGCAGGTGTTGAGCACCACCAGGTCAACGCCCAGGGCCTGCTCCGCCACCTGATAGCCCGCCTTGGCCAGGCTCTCGGCCAGGGAAGAAGATTCAAACTGGTTGACTTTGCAGCCAAGAGTCACCACCGCCGCTTTTAACATGCCCGGCACCTTATCTGGGCGACCACATGACCTTGCCGGCCAGGGCGCTGCCGTTGAAAACGGCCAGGTTGGCGGCAAAGGTGGGCATGGACAGGGTTTGGGGCAGCTGCGAGCTAAAGCTTTTGCCGCCCAGGGTGTAGCGGGGGCTGGTCAGGGTGCGGCCGCCGTCCAGGGTGATTTTGGTCACGGTGACCGGGGTGCCGGGGGCGATGCTGATAACGCCGCCCAGCTTGAGGGTGCGGGTTTCGCCGTTGACTTCCAGGGTCACCTGGGCCAGCTTGGGCTTGACCAGCCGCAGGGCGCAGCTGGCCAAAATGTCCTTGCCGCGCTCGGCGTTGATTTCGTACACCAAGCCCTTGCGCTGCACCGAGAAGGCGGACATCATGTCGCGGCCCGTGTCGGCGGTGAAGCCTTTGTCCTCGCCATCGTTTTTATACTGCTTGGACTGGGGCACAAAGCCCTTGAGGTTCATGACTATCCCGCCGAGCTTGCCCTCGCCGACCAGTTCCACCATTTTAACCTCAGCCCCCACCAGCACGTCCATTTCCTGGCCCACAGCCAATTCCACCCGCTGCCCGTCGATTTCGATGACAAAGCCGGTGATTTTGGTCGGGAGCGAAGCAACAGGAGCCGAAGCCGCAGGCGGCGTGACCGTTTTGGGCGGAGCCGCAACCGGGGTTGTGGTCACGGCGGGCTCGCTGGCGGCATCCGGGCGGCTGATGGTGCCGCGCACCTGGCTGGTGGGCTCGGTGCTTACGGGGTCAGTGGCAACGGGGCCGGCGGGTCTGGGGGCCGTGACGGCGGGGTCAACAGCGGCCACGGTGGTCTTGCCGGGCGTGGGCACCTTGGGCGGGCGGGCCTTGGCCGTGCCCACCAGGCGGGGGCTGGCCCCGCTTTGATCCGGCGGCAGAAGGGCTATTTGGATGCGGCCGATTTTGCGGTCGTCCTTTTTCACCTCAATGGCGGTGGGCTTTTCGATGCGCAGGGGTTTGCGGATATCGTTCAGGCCGCCTAAGGCCAGCACGTCCACGGAGAGCCCACGGTCGTAGTTGGCCCCCACGTGCACCACTTCAATGGCATCCCCCGGGGCCACCTGGAGGGTTTGGCCGTCGGCCACCGCGATGGGCAGGGTGTCGTTGACGGAGATGACGGCGTAACCCATTTCCGGCGGGTCAAGGGTGATGCGGGGCTGCTCTATTTCCACGCCGAAAATGTCCAGGAAGGCGTTGACAGCCAGGTTGTGCTGGTAAATCTTCATTTCCAGGCTGGGCAGGCTTTTGGAAGTTTCAATGCCGAAGGCCGGGATGCCCACCTGGGTGAGGGCGTAATAGGTGGCGCTTTTCCGCTGCTCCTGGTAGCGGCTGTCGGTGGCCCCGGTGTTGGTGTTGAAGAAGTGGAATTTATACTTTTCCTCGTCGATTTCGAAGTTCACCCGCTCCACAACTTCCTGGGCGTATTCCCCCAGGGGGATGTTCTGGCCGGTCTTGGGGTTGACGAAAATTTCCGCGTCGGCAATGACGCACTGGCCGTAGCGGCTGGGGTTGGCCTGTTCGCTCTCCCAAGTGGGGCGGTAAAAGCCGGAGCCGTCGTGGAGGTTTAACAGTAGGTCGCTTTCGGCCATGAGGCCCTTGAGGACTTCCACAATGTGCTGGTCAGGGTCATGGCTCAGGTCGCCTTCGAATTTGCGGTTCATGTCGCCGTCCGGCCCCCGGTGGGCCATGACCACGGATTTGAAGTTGGCGCGGGGCACCACAATGAGGTTGCCGCGCCGCAGGGCCAGGTCGGCGTAGAGGTCGGCGCTCATATAGCCGCCGGGCTCGTTGCCCTGAATGCCGCCCATAATCATGACCGTGGGGCCTTCCAGCCGCCCGAATATTTTGTAAACTTCGATTTCCTGGGGGGTTCCGGCCCAGAAAACCAGGTGTTGGCGATCCGCCCTTGAGGCGGGAGCCGCCTGCGCCGCCCCGGCGGTCAAAGGCCAGGCCAGCAGAAGCAAGAGCGCCGGAATCCAGGCGCGGAGAGATGTGCGGAAATTGAACAAGTATTTCTCCATGCCCCCGAGGGGGCCCAAACATATATCAACCGGCCTCACTCGACCGGCCTGATTTTTTTCTTCAGCACTATGTGGCCGTCGCTCGATTTGGCCACGACCATCATTTCCAAAATGCGGTTATCGTCCAATGACGCTCCCAGCTTCTCCATCTGCATAAAGTCATCCAATGTCCATGGCGACAATGGCACCAGCCGTTGCAAATGCCCGGATATCTGCTTTGAATTGCGGATATTGTAGCCGGGGCCATTGTTAAAGTTAGCCTCCGGGGCATTGATATCAAACTGAGAGGCGGGCTGGAGCGCCAAACGGCCCTGTCCGTCATCAATGAGGAAAACCATCAGCAGCCGCCCGGCGGCCTGACCACTGCTGGCTTCATTTTTTAAAGAAAAACGATAATTGCGCCCGGATACGCGCAAGTCCTCAATATGCAGTTTTTGCTCCGGCGGATTAGCGGGATTGGGAAACAGTGCGGCCCACTCATCCAAGGTGCTGACGGAATGAGCGGCGGCTTTGGAAGCCGCCGGTTCTGCCCCGGCAGTCAGTGGCCAGGTCAGCAAAAGGAGGAAGATTACAGCCAACATACTAATATATTGCGGAAATTGAACAAGTATTTCTCCATGCCCCCGAGGGAGCCCCAATATATATCAGCCGACCGGCTTGACTTTTTTCTTCAAGACCACCCGGCCGCTGTTCGATTTGGCCACGACCATCATTTCCACAATGCGGCTTCCCGGCGGCACATTATCCACCTGCCCGGCAATCTGCTTTGAATTGCGGATGTTGTAGCCGGGGCCATTGTTGAAGTTGGCTTCCGGGGAATTGATGTCAAACTGTGGGTCGGGCAGGAGCACCGAACTGCCCCGTTCGTCCTGCGCCAAAAAGACCATCAGCAGCCGCCCCTGATCCACTTTGCCGTCGTTGGATTCATTGACCAGTTGAAAGCTGAAATTGCGGCCTGAAATGCGAAGCTCTTCAATATTCAGCCTTTGCTCCGGCGGCGTGGAAGGGTTGGGAAACAGCGCGGCCCAGTCGTCCAGGGTGCTGACGGAAGCGGCGGCTTCGGGGGCCGTCAGGGTCGGCGGGCCCTCAGCCGGGGCCAGTTCGCCGCTGTCCGGGATGGTCACGTCCTCACCGCTCTGGGGGTCGGCCCGGTTCATGGCGTTCACGATTTTATTATAATCCAGCACTATCCGTGACTGGTAGGAAAACTCACTCTGAAGCCGGTGAAGTTCCTGGGCCGTGACGTGGTGTGTGGCCACCAGTTCTTCATGGTCAAAGTACAGCACAAAATATTTATTTATGACCACGACGGACACGGCGATGAAGATAATGGTGAACAGCAGGGCGACAACGAGCATGACCGGCGAAACGGACAGGGTGGTCACCTCGCCCTTCGACTTCATAATCAACAGGTTCAAGCGCCCGGTTTGGGGGCTGAAACTTTTGCTTTTATCAGCCATACCTTTCCCCCTTTTTTCGCGTTATGCAACCGTCGAGAAACAACCTGGGCATCTCCCTGACGGCCTTGCTCTTGCTTTTGCCGCCAACAATCCGGCAAAAGCAAGAGCGCCTTGTCAGGAAAACGTCCAAGTTGTTTTTCGCCGGTGCCATCATTGTGAACGGGCGTCTTTCCAGGTTTCGGCTGTAATTTTCCATCCCGCCTCCGTTCTTTTCAGGCTCAGGGTTTTGCGCCCCAAATCGCTCATGCTGTCGGACCGGTAATCCTGCCTGAAACTGACTCTGGCTGTGTCGCCGTCCACCCGGACGTTGAAATCCGACAGCGCCACCTCTATGTTTTTGGCCCCCCGTATCAGCCCGCCCCGATATTCCTTAAAGGCCGCCAAGTCCAGATTCCGGGCCTGGTAATGGAACTCGGGATGATAGAAATCAAGGAAGCGGTCGGCGTCGCGCTGCCGCCAGGCCTCCGCCCACTGCTCAACCTGGGTGATGAGCCCGGCCTTGACGGCCTCGGCTTCAGCGGTCTGGGCCGCCCGGGCTTCGGCTTTGGCCCGCGCCTCGGCTTCTTTCGCCGCTCTGGCTTCGGCGGCAGCCTGGGCTTTGGCCTCTTCAGCCGCCTGAGCTTCGGCCCGTGCCTGGGCTCGGGCTTCTTCCGCCGCCTGAGCCTCGGCTGCGGCCCGCGCTTGGGCTTCCGCCGCCGCTTTGGCCTGGGCTTCGGCTAACGCTTCTTCTTCGGCCCGGAGTTGGTCAGCCAGGGCCTGAGCCTGAATGCGCGCCTCTTCCCGGCGTTTGGCCTCGGCGGATTCCGCCGCCTGGGTTTCAGCCAGGGCCTTGGCCTCGGCCGCGAGCCTCTTTTCCTCGGCCTCGGCCTGCACCTGGGCCACGGTCAGCGGCGGGGTTTCGCGGGCCTTTTGTTTCTCAGCGGCGGTGAGCCACTTGGTGGTGCTGCGCTCCGGCGTATTGACGAACTCTTCCCCAAAAATTTTATACTGCCCGTCCACCTTATTAATATACAGCGTCTTCACGCCGATGGACACGAAGCTTGAGGAGCCCCGGTAGTCCTGCTCGAAAACGGCCGAGATCACGTCGCGGTGGCGAAAGAGCCGCAAGTCCTTGATATCGACCTCGAGGGTCTTGTACTTCCGGGCCACGTTCTCTTTGTTGGTCATCCAGCCTTCGAAGCTGCGGCCGTCGGAGTTGACGAACTCGGGGGCGTACGCCGCCCGGTAGGCGTCATGATCTTTATTTATCCAGGCCTGCCGCCAGGCTTCAATGAAGGCCCGTATGTCCGCCGCCTCTTGTTTCAACTCGCTCAGCGGCTTCAAAGTCAGCGACTCATAGGTCAGCACGGGGGTATCAAATAGGCCGATAATTTCTTCCATTTCGGCGATGTCGGCGTTTTCCAGCTCAATGCAGCCGTTGGAGTCATAATCCACCAGCGGTTTGTTGATGCCGTGAATCCAGATGCCGTAGCCGCCCCGGCCGAGTTTTTTATCCCAGAAATTGGGATAATTGGTGGGGTAGGCCAGGGTGCCGTAAATGGGCGATAGTTCGCGGGGCAACAGCTTTTGGTTGAAAATGTAATAGCCGTTGGGGGTTTTTTTATCCCCTTCCACTAGCTTGTCGCCCAAATTCTCCCCGGTGGAGCAGGGCATGACCCGCTCCAGAGCCAGGTTGCCGCGCCCGTCATGGCTGTAGAGATAAAGCATCTGCTCGGCTTTATCCACCACCAGAATATGGCCGGGCTTGGGGCCGGGGTCCAGGATGGCGTCGGGCAGCATAGTGTCATCAGCCGCCGAAGCGACGGCCGCGAACAGGTTCAACAAAATACCAAATAAAAACGAAAGCTTATTCATTATTACCAAAGAGTACAAGAGTTTTGTGGACGGAAGCCCGGAAGGCGCTCCCGGCCGGGGTCAAAATTTCAGCGTTGCACTACAAGGCCTTGGGCCCCGCCCGGCCATTCAAGCACAAAATCCAGCGTTTCAGCGGGATAGCGCCCGGCCGGGGAGTCGAAGGTCAACAGGTACACTTCCTCCCAGGGGTTGAAAATGGGGAAGTGGTCGCGGATGAATACGGCGTCGCGGCCGTAGCGTTTTATGTCCCTGGGCGCCCAAAGTTGCCCATCGGCGCCTTTCAACCGGGGACGGAAGCGGCCGAGCTTGGTGATGTCCTTTTCAGCCAAGTCCGGCGTATACAGCCCCATCAAAATCACCAGCGGCGCCTGGCCCCGCTTGGCGGGCCGCTTCCAGGCCGCCGTTTCCTTTTGATAGGCCGGGTCGGCGGCAAAGCGCCTATCCGCCGCCTGGGCCACGGCGGCGGTATACGGCAGGGCGCGGACTATCAGCGCCGAAGACAGGGTGTTCCATTCAAAGCTTTGATTGGTTGCCAGGGCTGAGCCCAGCTCCATCATATATTCAGTCGCGCTTTGGGACTGCATCCTGGCTTCCGGGGAGAACGGCCCCCTGGCGCAGGCAACGAGCCCCAGGCTCAGAACGGCCGCCAATACCAGCCGCCAACCGCCCGCGCGGAAAAGGTGTGTCATAATGCCCTCGTGTTATTCAATCACTCTCAGGCGCCCGACGGCAAGCGCGTCTTGGGGCGGCCCGGCTGAGTGCGGAAAAGTATTCCACAACTATTATCGAACTATTATAACACAATAAGCCCTTATATGCCAAGTGCCGACACCGGGCTTGACAGGGCTGACGCATATTGTTTTTATTGAAATCATTGATAATTTTTTAAAAATCAGCCAGTTGCCACGCTTTTTTCAGAGCCCTTCGAGGGCTTGCCAAGCTAATTTTCCCATTCAGCA
>JAITVE010000293.1 GCA_031285975.1 Candidatus Adiutrix sp.
GAAAAGCGGCGGCGGCCCACAGGCCCGTGCATTCCATCTCCACCGCCGCTGCGCCCAAGGCACGGTGGCGCTCCACGGCGGCGGCGGTTTCACGGTAAATGCCGTCGGTTGACCAGACCGTGCCGCCCTTTATTTTCAATGTGTCCCCGGCGGTTTCCAGCAGGCGGCGGCGCAGGGCGGGGGCGGGGGCCAGGGGAGCCGGATAATGGGCCGACGTGCCCTCGGTGGAGAGGCCGCTCTCCGGGCAAAACAGGTCACCGATAGCCAGCCCCGCCGCCAAACTCCCGGCCAGGCCCACGAAAATGATTTCCTCAGCCCCGCGCCAGATAAGGTTTTCCAGCGCCATAACCGCCATCGGGGCCACCAGCACCGGCCCGGCCAAAAAATTATCGGGCCGGACGATGACGCGGCACAGGCCCTCCTGAAACAGGAAAAATTCCTCGGACGGAACCTTGGGCGCGGCCTTGAGCAAAGGTTTCAGCGCCCCGGCGGCCAGAATGCCCCTCGGCGGCACGGGACGCAGGTTTTTCGGCGGCGGGAAAGCTATTTCGCGGTCGGGATTCATAATTTTCTACAATATCAGCATGGCGTCGCCATAACTGTAAAAGCGATAACTTTCGCGGATGGCTTGGGCGTAGGCGGCCAGGACGCGTTCCTGCCCGGCCAGGGCGGCCACCAGCATCAACAGGCTCGAGCCGGGCAGGTGAAAGTTGGTGACCAGGCCGTCGATCACTTTGAAGGTAAAGCCAGGACGGATGAATAGGTCGCCCCAGCCCTCCCCGGCGGTGAGCTTTCCGCTTAAGGCCGCCCATTCCAGGGAGCGCACCGTGGTGGTGCCCACGGCCACCACCGGGCGGCCTTCGGCCTTGGCACGCGCAATGGCTTGGGCGGTTTCCGACGGCACGCTGATGTGCTCGCGGTGCAGGCGGCCCGTGTCCAGGTGCTCGCGGCTGAGGGGCGCGAAGGTGCCCGCCGAGACTTTGAGCGTCACTTCCGCCATTTGAAAACCATTGTCCCGCAACCGTTTCAGCATTTTTTGCGAAAAATGCAGGCCCGCCGTGGGGGCGGCCACCGCGCCGGGATGTTTGTTGTACACGGTCTGGTAGCGTTCCCGATCTTCGGGCTCGTCGGGGCGTTTGATGTAGAACGGCAGGGGCACGTGGCCCACGGCTTCCAGAACTTTTTCCGGTGAGTCGTGGAAGCGGAAGCGAATCAGGCGGCGACCGTCGGGATGGATTTCCAGCACTTCGGCGCCTAGCGATTCCGCGCTCCGGGGATGCTCGAAAAGCAGTTCCGCGCCGGGCTTGACCCGCCGTCCGGGCCGGGCCAGGCACCACAAATCATAGCCGCCAGCCGGGGCCTCCGCCTCGGGCGGCTCCAGAATAAACGCTTCTATCTGGCCCTCGGAGCCGACCCGCCGCCCCAGCAGCCGGGCCTGGGAAACGCGCACGTTGTTGAACACCAACAGCGCGCCGGGGGGCAGCAATTGCGGCAGGTCGTCGAACATGCGGCTGCTCGGCTGGGGTTTGGCCCTGTCCAGCACCATCAGGCGCGAGCGGCCCCGCTCTGCGGGCGGGCTCTGGGCCACCAACTCCGGCGGCAAATCGAACATATAGGCAGCCATTTCCGGCAAAAAATCCATAGCCGTCAAACCTTCTCAATCACCCGCATCGAGCGCCACTTGCCTAGGCGGAAACGCCAGACCCCGGCGGCGGTCAGGGCCAGCAGGTAGAACACAAAGCACGACCACAGGGTGTAAATGTTGGCCAGGTCGAAGGCGAACAGGCCCCAGATGGGCACGGCCAGGCCGAAGAAACCGCTCAGGCCCATGGCCGCCATGGGGAACCACACGTCCCCGGCCCCGCTCAAGGCCCCGAAGCAGCAGAGGAAGAGGCCGTCGAACACCGTGTAAAGCACCACGAAGCGCAGGGAGATGACCCCGAGTTCCAGAATGCGCCCGGCGGTTGTGGCGTCGTAATGCGCGGCCATGAAAAGGCTCATCAGGCTTTTGGGGAACAGCAGAAAAACCACGGCAATGCTCACCAGGTACACGCTACTGATGCCGATGCCGCTGACCACCGCCTCGGAGGCCTCCTCCGGGCGGCCCCGGCCGATGGACTGGCCCACCATGATGCTGATGGTCACCCCCACCCCGATCATGGGGAAAAACGAGAGGGCCTCGATGGAAAAAACGATGTTGTTGGCCGCCAGATACAGTTCCCCCAGCCGCCCGACGATGAAGGCAAAAAAGGTGAAGGCCGCCAGTTCCAAAAAGCGTTGCAGGCCGCCGGGGGAACCGTAATAAATGAGCCGCCACATCAGCCGCCAGTCCACTTTCCAGGCCGTGAAAACGCTGTGGCTTTTTTCCATTTTGCGGTTAAAAATCAGCACCGCGAAAATCAGGGCCGTCACCACCCAGGACACCACCGTGGCCACAGCCGCGCCCGTAATGCCCCATTCGGGGGCCAGCCGCACCCCGCCGATTTCCACCCCGAACACCAAAATCCCGGTGAGGGGAATGTTGACCAGCGCGCCGATGAGGTTGACCCACATGACCATGCGCGTGCGGCCCAGGCCCGCCAGGAAGGACGACATGGCAAAATACATCAAATTAATGGCCGTGGGCACGGCCAGCACCCGGTAGTAAATGACTTCCAGATGCCGCACGTTTTCCGGGTGTCCCCCGAGGCGGAAAATCCAGGGAGCCATGAAATAGGTGGCGGCCAGCAAAATCCCGGACAGCAGCGCGATATACAGCCCCTGCCACAGGGCCGCCGCCGCCCGGTGGGGCCGCCCGGCCCCGGTATACTGGGCGGTGAACACGCTGACATAGGCCACCAGCCCCTGGAAAAACGAGGACACCGTGACCACCGTGACCCCGGCGGGGAGCGAGGCGGCAATGGCTTCAATGGAATAATGGCTGAGGAAGAGCCGGTCGGTGAACAGCATGGCCGACACGGAAATATTGGAAGCAATGAGCGGCAGGCAGATTCTCAGCACATGGCTGTAGCCGTTGTTGCCCTTCCAGCGGACTCGCGGGTCCATGGACTTTATGACTTCCAACAGGCTTTTTCTGCCGCCCTCAACGGCGATGGTCTGCGTCTGCATGATATCCTCTGGGCCCTGAAATTGGCCGCGACCAAAGCCGCCGCCGGAAGCCCGCGCACAAGGGAGGCATTATAGCATTATATAAATTATCAGGCAAACACTGTGCGGCGGTTCAACCGCACGTCGAGCGAAATGCGCAGATCGCAATATTAAACCGAAGGGTGTTTCCAATATGGAGGCGTCCAGTAGTATTTCCAATGACGCCACAAGTCAAGCAAAATACACAGGCCAAAAATGAAATCCAGAGGTCTTTCCAGCAACGGAGCATAGGTAAAAAAGAAGCAAAGGAGCAAGACCGGGTTCTGGAATTTCACGGCCTTTTCGCCGGGGTCGGCCAATTTGCCGCGCCTGGCATAAATTGCCAGAGTGAGCCAGAACGAAAAAATGTAAAAAGAACTGATGATGACGGCCAGCGGATAGAGCCCGCCCAACATAGGCATGGCGGCCATATATCCCCCCCGGAGGTAAGCCATGCTGAGGACAATGGCCAGCGGTGCGGCCAGCCAGGCGGCCGTCCACCACAACAGTTCTTTATAATTTTTGGCGGAAAACAGCAGAATTTGGTTAAAATCAGCCTGGGGAAAGACGAAGCGGAAAAAAGAACTCACCCGTTGACCAACACGTTGCCGGGATTGAATAACCGTCCAAACAGCCGAGGTGAGCAGACCACACAAAGCAACCAAAAGCCCCGCCCCAGCCAGCAGGGCGAACTCCACCAGTTTTTCCTTTTTTCGCACACCAGGCCAGATATCATTGGCATAAACGTCAGCCGAAACCGCAAATGCTTCAGACGCAGCCTGGGTATATTTCTCGGCAGCTTC
>JAITVE010000305.1 GCA_031285975.1 Candidatus Adiutrix sp.
AGGGCGGAATCCTTGACCAGGGAAATGACTAAACCGCACAACGGCGGCAGCAGCATGGGCGCGGTCTGGGGCAGGATGACGCGGCGGAAGGTCATGGGCGTGGACAGGCCCAGGCACCAGGCGGCCTGCCACTGGCCCTCGTCCACGGCCAGGAGGCCGGAGCGGAAAATTTCCGAAAGATAGGCCCCCTCGAACAGGCTCAGGGCCAGCACGGCGGCCCAGAAGCCGGAAAGGCCCCAGGCCGCGCCGACAATGAAATAGACGATGTTGAGCTGCACCAACAGCGGCGTGTTGCGGACTGCTTCCAGATAGGCCCGCGCAGCGGCGGCCAAAACCGGCCCCCCGCACAGCCTGGCCAGGGCCGTAGCCAGGCCGATGATAAAGGTGAACAGGAGGCTCCAGAGAATTATGCGCACGGTGAGCCCGAGCCCCTTGAGGAGAGGGCCGGGCGTGAGGGTCTCGAAGTCGAAGATAAACCCGGTGATGGGGGCCCAGTCCCATTGGTAGCCGCAGGCCGCCGCCCCCTGGAAAATTATCCATCCCAGAGTGATTATTGTGGCGAACCAGGCTGTCCAGACCCAGTATTTATTAGGTTTTTTGTGCATAATCCCCGCTAATCCATCAAAAACCTGTCAACATATTACAATAAAATATTAGTGTTTTGCAAATTATTTTTGATGTCCGCTGCTTTTGAGCTTCGTCGGGCGGCCGGAGTGACGGTTGCGGCGGCGGGTGCAGCCAAGGCCGCCCCTCTTTTTTTACAACATCCATACTTGCTCTGGTTGACTTAAATGGGTATACTGAGGCCGGTTCTGAGGGCCAGGGCCGGGTGATGTTGGGCCGGTATTGCCCTGCGGCGGCGTAACTTTTTTACCCGTCTGGGTAGTTTCTATCCGGCTGGCGAGGCCCTCCGCTGCAGGGAAGCCCTGCGGCCAATTGGCGGTTGCCCTTGCGGGAGAATGCTTTCCGCGCATCATGGGCGTCTGGTTGGGGCTTGGCCCCTTTTTTGCTTCTATAATAATGCCAAATCTTCTGGGAAGCCGGTTGAACTATAATGATATCTGTCAAAAAAATCTCTGAACATACATTCGTCGCCACGATGGCCAGGCACCAAGTCGCCAGCGCCGTCGCCCTGGCCGTGCTGCTTTTGGCCCTGGTGCGCCTGTTTTCCGGCGGGGCCGGGGCCGCCGGGGGGCCGGGGGGCAGCCCGCCGGTCTACGTGGAACTGGGGAAAGCCGACTTCGGCGTAATGCGGGAAGTGGGCCTCTATTACGGATCGTTGACCGCCGCGCAGAAATTTTCCGTGGCCCCCAGGGTCGGCGGCGTGCTGGAAAAAACGGCGGTGGACATTGGCGACCGCATTGAAAGCGGCCAGTTGGTGGCCCTTTTGGACGACGAGGAGTTCAAAATCTCCCGCGACGAAGCGGCCCACAACGTCCACCTGGCCGAGGCCCAGTCCGCCGAGGCCGCGGCCAACCTCACGCTGGCCCAGAGCGACATGGCCCGCCAGAGCAGTTTGGCCGACAAGCGCATTGTCAGCCAGTCCGACTTTGAGACCGTGGAAAACAAGCTGCGCCAGGCCGAGGCCCGCCAACTGGTGGCCG
Source organism: Candidatus Adiutrix sp. (assembly GCA_031285975.1). Lineage (GTDB taxonomy): Bacteria > Desulfobacterota > Desulfarculia > Adiutricales > Adiutricaceae > Adiutrix. The sequence continues at coordinate 1,605 of JAITVE010000305.1, forward strand.
GCAGCCAGCTTCAGGCCGCCAAAAGCAAACTGGAAGACGCCGAGTTGCGCCTGTCCTTCACCCAGGTCAACGCCGTGTGGCCCGAAGGCGGCGAGCGCTGGATCGGGGAACGCTTCATCGACGAGGGCGACCTGGTGACCGCCAACACCCCCCTGTTCAGCGTGGTCTCCCTCGACCCCCTGCTGGTGGTGGTGGACGTTATTGAAAAGGATTACCCGAAAATCCGCGTCGGCCAGGAAGCCGAACTGCGCACCGAGGCCTGGCCCGGCGAAGTCTTTATTGGGCGGGTGGTTCGCGTGGCCCCGGTTTTGTCGGCCACTTCGCGCCAGGCCCGCGTGGAACTGGAAGTGACCAATGCCGACAAGCGGCTCAGGCCGGGCATGTTCACGGAAGTGGTGTTCATTTTCAAGGAAATCCGCGACGTCTGGTCTGTGCCGCAGGACGTACCCTTCCGCCGCCGCGACGGTTTTGTCGTCTTCGTGGCCGACCCTGAAACCAGCACCGTCAAAATGCAGCCCGTGACCCTGGGCCTGGTGGACAACGGCCGCGTGGAACTGGTGGACGCGCCCGCCCTGAGCGGCCCCATAGTCTTCCTGGGCCAGCATTTGCTGGAAGACGGCATGGGCTACCGCCTGCCGGAGGGTTTCAGCGATGACGCGGCGGCTTCTGACGGCGGCGGCAAGCAGCCGCAGGCCGCCGGCAACAAAGAACAGTCACAAGTAGGTTCCGGCTCATGAGCATCGCTTCCGCCGCCGTTAAACGCCCGGTTTTCACGGTCATGGCCACCCTGATTGTGGTGGTGCTGGGCGGTTTCGCCCTGGGCCGCATTCCCCTTGATCTCATGCCGGAAATGACCTATCCCGTCATCTCCGTCACCACTGAATACGAAAACGCCTCGCCCCGTGAAATTGAGGAACTCATCACCAAGCGGCTGGAACAGGCCGTGGCCGCCATCACCGGCGTGGAGGAGATCACCTCCGTCTCCCAGGAGGGCCGCAGCCGCATCGCCATCCGCTTCACCTGGGGCCACAACCTTGACGAAGCCACCAACGACATCCGCGACCGGGTAGACCGCGTTCTCGGCCGCCTGCCGGAGGAGGCCGAGCGGCCCCTCCTCCGCAAATTCGACACCGCCGCCATGCCCATCCTGCACCTGGGCATTTCCTCCAACCTCCACCCGGTGAAGCTGCGGCAGTTTGTGGACGAGGAAGTGGTGTACCGCATGGAGCGCAGCCAGGGCGTGGCCTCGGCCACGGCAGGCGGCGGGCTGATCCGCGAAATTCATGTGGATATTGACCCGGCCAAGGTGAAAGCCCTGAACCTGGATTTGTCCAATTTCATCAACCTCATCCGGGCTGAAAACATCACCGAGGCCGGGGGCGAAATCGACCGGGGCCGCCTGCAGGTGGCCATCCGCACCCTGGGCGAATTCACCAGCATAGACGACCTGAAAGCCACCGTGGTGGCCGTCGGCCAGGACGGCGCGCAAGTGCGCCTGCGCGATGTTTCCGAAGTGAACGACAGTTGGGCCAAGGTTGACCGCATCACCCGCATCAACCGCCAGGACGGCATGTTCATGTCCGTCTTCAAGCAGTCCGGCTCCAACACGGTGAACGTGGCCGAGCGGGCCATCCAGGCCGTGGAGGACATCAATAAAGCCCTCCCCAGCATCAAGATGACCCCGCTGTTCGACAGCTCCGTCTACATCCGCCAGTCCATTGATTCCGTCACCGGCTCGGCGGTGCAGGGCGGCGTTTTGGCCATTCTGGTCATTTTGGTGTTTTTGCAAAACATCCGCAGCACCCTGATTCTGGGCACGGCCATTCCCATTTCCATCATCGCCACCTTCATGGCCATGTTTTTCTGGGGACTGACCTTGAACACCATCACCCTGGGGGCCCTGGCCCTGGGGGTGGGTATGCTGGTGGACAACGCCATCGTGGTCTTGGAAAACATTTTCCGAATGCGCAGCGAGGGTTTGGGGCCGGACGAGGCCGCCGGGCAGGGGGCCGAGGAAGTCACCGGGGCCATTGTGGCCAGCACCCTGACCACCCTGGCCGTCTTCCTGCCCATGGTTTTTTTGGAAGGCATGGCGGGCATTATCTTCCGGCCCTTTTCCTGGACGATCACCTTCGCCCTGGTTTCCTCCCTGGCCGTGGCCCTCACCCTGGTGCCCATGCTTTCCTCGCGCCTCTTGCGCGGGGCGGCCAGCTATGTGAACCCCAAGACCGGCCGCGAAATAAAATTCGGCCAGCCCCGCTATGGCCGCCGCTACTTTAAAAT
>JAITVE010000005.1 GCA_031285975.1 Candidatus Adiutrix sp.
GGGGGACATGTGGCGGAGTTTGGCGATAATGGGGGGGAAGACTTTAATGGTTTCTTCCACTTCCTCCGCCGTGTTGTGCACGCTCAGGGACAGGCGGATGGAGCCGTGGGCCGCCGTGAAGGGCACGCCCATGGCCCGCAGGACATGCGAGGGCTCCAGGGAGCCCGAGGTGCAGGCCGAGCCCGACGAGGCGCAGATGCCCGCCGCCGCCAGGTGCAGCAGGATGGCCTCGCCCTCAATGTATTCAAAGCTGATGTTGGTGGTGTTGGGCACCCGGTTTTTGGGGTCGCCGTTGACGCGGGTGTAGGTGACGGCGCTGGTCAGGCCCGCTTCCAGGCGGTCGCGCAGGGCCCGCACCCGGGTGTTTTCGTCGTCCAAATGGGCCAAGGCCAGTTCGGCGGCCCGGCCCAAGCCGACAATGTAGGGCACGTTTTCCGTGCCGCCCCGGCGGCCGCCCTCCTGGTGCCCGCCAATCATGAACGGCGCGTACTTCACTCCCCGGCGCACGTACAGCACCCCAATGCCTTTGGGCGCGTGCAGTTTGTGGCCGGAAATGGCCAGCATGTCGATCTTGGTTTTGGACACGTCGATGGGGATTTTCCCGGCCACCTGCACCGCGTCGGTGTGGAAAAGGATGCCGCGCTCGGCGCAGGCCTCGGCCATTTTTTCCACGGGAAAAATGACCCCCGTCTCATTGTTGGCCCAGAGGAAGGTGGCCAGGGCGGTGTCGGGAGTGAGGGCTTCGATAAACTGATCCCACAGCAGGTTCCCGCCTTCGTCCACGCCCACTTCCGTCACCCGGTAGCCCATTTTCCGCAACAGCGGCAGGTTGCTGGTGATGGCCGGGTGCTCCACGCGGCTGGTGACCAGGTGGCGGCGTTCGGGCTGGGTGCGCAGGGCCGACCAGATGGCCGTGTTGTCGCTCTCTGTGCCGCAGGAGGTGAAAATTATCTCTCTGGGCTCGCAGCCCAGGAGGGCGGCCACTTTTTCGCGGGCTTTTTTCACCTCAGCCGCCGCCTCGCCGCCCAGGGGGTACATGCTGGAGGGGTTGCCGTAGCGGCTGCCGAAGAAGGGGAGCATGGCCTCCAGCACTTCGGGGGCGGTCATGGTGGTGGCGTTGTTGTCGAAATAGATCACGGCCTCACCTCCTTGACGGTGATGGACTCATCGACCAGTTCACGCAGTTTTTCGGTGACGAAATCGGCCAGGGTGCGCTTGGCCGAGGGGCAGGTGGCGCAGGAGCCCTTGAGGGTGACCAGCACCTCGTCGCCGTTGATGTCCACCAGTTCGATGTCGCCGCCGTCGCGCATCAGGGCCGGGGCGATTTCCTGCTCAATGACTTCCTCAATGCGCCGGGCTTTTTGCAAAAAAGTCATTTTGCCGGGGGCCCGCTCTTCCGAAGCCGCTTTGGCGGGCGCGGGCTGGCCCTCGTTCAGCACCCGCTGCAAAATCTTTTCAATCTCCGGCACGCAGCGGCCGCAGCCGCCCCCGGCCTTGGTGTAGGCGGTGACGTCTTCCACGGTGGCCAGGCGGTTTTCACGGATGACCCGCTCAATTTCTTTTTCGGTCACGCCGAAGCACTCGCAGACAATGGGGCTGTCGGCCTGGGGCAGCGGCACGCCGCGATAGTTGGCCACCGCCGCTTCCAGGGCTTCGCGGCCCAGCACGGAGCAGTGCATTTTTTCCTTCGGCAGGCCGCCGAGGTAGTCGGCGATTTCCTGGTTGGTAACTTTCAGGGCCTCGTCCAGGGTTTTGCCCTTAATCATTTCGGTCATGGCCGAGGACGAGGCAATGGCGCTGGCGCAGCCGAAGGTCTGGAATTTCGCGTCCTCAATGCGGTCAGCGGCCTTATCCACCTGAATGGTCAGCCGGAGGGCGTCGCCGCAGGACAGCGAGCCCACCTGGCCGTCGCCGTCAACGCGGCTGACCACGCCGACGTTGCGGGGGTTTTCAAAATGATCCTTAACTTTTTCTGTGTAATCCCACATATGGCTATCCTCATTACCTTTACTGACTTTTGGACGTTTTAAAAGACAGGGCCGCTTTAATGAAATCGCGGAACAGAGGGTGGGGCTTCATCGGGGTGGACTTGAATTCCGGGTGGAACTGGCAGCCCAGATACCAGGGGTGCTCCTTGACCGGCAGTTCCACCATTTCCACTAAACTGTTGTCGGGCGACAGGGCGCAGAAGCGCAGGCCGAGCTTTTCCAGCGCTTCCAAATAGTTGTTGTTAAAATCAAAGCGGTTGCGATGGCGTTCGTCGATGTCCGCTTCCTTGTAGGCCTTGAGGGCCAAGGTGCCGGGCTGGAGACGGCAGGGGTAGGAGCCCAGGCGCATGGCCCCGCCCAGGTCGGCGTCGGTAGGCCGCTTTTCGCGGCTGTCGTGCCGCTCGTTCATGCGGCAGATGACTTTGTCCTTGGCGCGGCGGTCGAACTCCTCGGAAGTGGCCCCGGCCAGGCCCGCCACGTTGCGGGCATATTCAATAAGCTGGCACTGCATCCCAAAGCCGATGCCGAAGAAGGGGCGTTTTTTCTCGCGGGCGTAGCGGGCGGCCAGGAGCATCCCGTCAAAGCCGCGGTCGCCGAAGCCGCCGGGGATGAGAATGCCGTCCAGCCCGCCCAGGTATTTTTCCAGGTTGCGGGGCTTCAGTTCCTCGGCGTTGATGTGCTGTATGTTCACTTTGGCCTGGCTGTCCAGCCCGCCGTGGGTCAGGGCCTCGTTGAGGCTTTTGTAGGATTCCCCCAGGGCGACGTATTTGCCGATGAGGCCGATGGTGACTTCATGCTTGGGGTTATTGAGCCGCTCGTTGAGCTTCTCCCAGGGGGCCACATCGGGCAGGCCCTTGAAGCGCAAAAGTTTGGCCACTTTATTGTCGATGCCTTCCCGGTGGTATTCCAGGGGCACTTCATAGATGTTGCCCACGTCCACCGCCGAGAAAACCGCGTCTTTGGGCACGTCGCAGAAGAGGGCGATTTTGTGCTTCATTTCCTGGCTCAGGGCGGTTTCCGAGCGGCACATGATGATGTCCGGCTGGATGCCGATGGAGCGCAGCTCCTTGACGCTGTGCTGGGTGGGTTTGGATTTGGGTTCCGCCGAAGTTTTCAGGTAGGGCACCAGGGTCAGGTGGATGTAGAGGCAGCGGTTTTTCCCTAAATCGTTTTTCAACTGGCGGATGGCTTCCAGGAAGGGCAGCCCCTCAATATCGCCCACCGTGCCGCCGATTTCCACCATCAGCACGTCCAGGTCGGGGGTGGTGGCGGATTTGATGGCGGCCTTCACTTCGTCGGTGACGTGGGGGATGACCTGGACGGTGCCCCCGTGGTATTTGCCCTGCCGCTCTTTATTCAGCACATTGGTATAGATGCGCCCGGCGGTGTAGGTGTTGCGGCGGCTCATGGGCACGCCCAGGTAGCGCTCGTAGTGGCCCAAATCCAGGTCGGTTTCGGCCCCGTCGTCGGTGACGAAAACCTCGCCGTGCTGGAAGGGGCTCATCATGCCCGGGTCCACATTTAAATAAGGATCCAATTTCTGAATGGAGACATTCAGCCCCCTGGCTTTCAGAAGCGCGCCAATGGAAGCGGCCGCCAAACCCTTGCCCAGGGAAGACAACACGCCGCCGGTGACAAAAATGAATTTTGTTTTTTTCATGCAGACCTCGCTCAATATCCAAACCTGCCTTTAAAAAAAGACCGCCGTCAGTATACCCCAAAAGCGGTGCGGACACAACGGAGGCCAAAGAAAAAATTCGCCCGGCCCCCGCCCGCGCTTCGCCGCGCCCCCGCCGCTATTGGCTCCCCCCCTGCGCACTTCCTCGGTCGTCATACCGGCGAAAGCTGGTATCCATGCCTTTCCCGTGCCGCCCACCAAACCACGATCGCGCCACGACACTATCGCGGCGCCACTTGTTTGAGCCGGTCCGGCGAGTTGTGGTGCCGCTGCACGGTCGCCCCTGAGACACTAGCCGACACGCAGGTCCAGGGGCGCGCCGCCCCTGGCGCGCGGAGATTCTTAAGAGGGCCTCGCGCTAGGCCCTCTTAAGCGGGGTTTGGGGCAGAGCCCCATACTAATCTGAAATCTTAGCCGCGAAGCCATACCAAGAAAAAGCATGGGCCCCGGCCTTCACCGGGGTGACGGACGAGGGGGCGGGGGGCCCGCAGGGCAGAAGGCAACGGCTCCCCCGCTTTTCCCAACGCACTTCCCCCAAATCTCTTTAATTCCCCATTTGACGCGGATTCACAGGCGTGATAGAATAATGAGATTAGAGAGTTAGAGCTAAAAACTCCCGTGCGCGGGAGCATTATAATTTTTTCGAGTCGGGGCGGCATGATGATTGAGGGCAGTTTGGATATTGCGTTAATGGTGATTATGGGCTACTTCTTCCTCCGGGGCATCTTCCGGGGGGTGGTGAAGGAAGTGGTGACCGTGCTGGGGCTGTTTGTCTCCTTCTGGGTGGCCAGCGTCTATTACCCCCTGGGCGCGGTGCATCTCGCCTCCATCTTCGAAATGGAATCGCACCGCAACATCGCCAGCTTCTTCTTCGTCTTCATGGTCGTCTACTTCCTGTTGAGCGTTCTGTCCATTTTTGTGGACAAGATCGTCAAGCTGACCATCAGCCCGGTCATCAGCGCCCTGCTGGGCTCGGTGGTGGGCATTCTCAAGGGGGCGCTGTTCTGCGCCATCGTGCTGGTGGTGGCCCAGTTCTTCGTCAAACCCACCGACAAATTTTTCACCAATTCCAACCTCTGGCCCGTCATTCAGCCGGTGGCCAACCAGGCCCAGGCCTGGATGCCGGAAGCCATCCGCATCATTAAAAACACCACCCGCAATATCGCCGCCGGGCTGCCCGGCGCCCCGGCCCGCCCTGCGGCCAGCCCCAACACTGCCGCCCCGGCCCTGGCCCCCACCCTTTTGGATCAGGTGGACTGGAAAACCATTCAGGACATCCTGACCAACCGCCCCGAGGTCATCACCCCGGCCTGGCGCGACAAACTGCGGAACATGCCCAACCCCTCCGCCCTGACTAATGAGGACGTGCGCCGCTTCATTGAAGATCACCGCGACCTGTTCAACAGCATTTTGCAGTCCACGAACCCGGGCGCGGCGGCTCCGGCTCAGGCGACCACCGCCGCCCCGGCCGCGCCGTCCTGGCCCCAACCGGCGGCGGAATAATTATGAGCAACGCAAAACTGGGCGAGGCCCTGGTGCAGCTTGACGAGGTCGTGGCCCGCCTTTTGGATCCGGAAACCGGCTGCCCCTGGGACATCAAGCAGACCCTCACCTCCATCACCGGCAATATTTTAGAGGAAACCTACGAATTGATGGAGGCCCTGAAGGCCGAAAACCCCGACGACATCCGCGAGGAAGCCGGGGACGTGCTCTTCCAAACCGTGTTCGTGGGGCGGCTGGCCCTGGCCCGCTTCGGCTTCGGCCTGACAGAGGTCATCGACCAGGTCAAGGCCAAGATGGTGCTGCGCCACCCCCATGTCTTTGGCGACGGGGCCCCCCTGGCTGACGCCCAGGCGGTGCTGGATCAATGGCAGGCCATCAAGCGCAAGGATAAAAAGCACGAGCGGCTCCTGGCCTCGGTGCCCCTGGCCCTCCCGGCCCTCCAGCGGGCCCACCGCCTGAGCGACCGCGCCGGGCGGGCGGGTTTCGACTGGCCCGAAGTGCAGTCCGTGCGGGCCAAAGTGGATGAAGAGCTGGGCGAGTTGGACGAACTGCTGCCCGGCTACGACAAAAAAACCGTGGTCCCCGAGCGCAAAGAGCGGGCCAAAGAAGAGCTTGGCGACGTGCTCCTGGCCCTGGCCAACCTGGCCCGCCACCTGGGCTTTTCAGCGGAAGAAGCCCTGAGCGAGGCCAACGCCCGTTTTGTGGCCCGTTTTGGCCACATTGAAGATGCGCTGGCCGGGGAAGGCCTGAAGCCGGAAGACGTTTCCGCCGACCGCCTGGAAGAGCTGTGGCAGTCGGCTAAAAAAGCGCTGTCTGAAAAATAAATCTGTCAAAGCCCCGCCGGGGCTGAGGGGGACACGATGAAAAATAAATTTTTACTGCTGTTAGTCGGCCTTCTCGGGGCCGTAATCGCCTCCGGGTGTATGCTGGTCAATGAAAAGGCCATCTTCAAGGCTTCCGAAAAGGTCGAAATGCCGGACATCTCCGGGGCCTTCACCGACCCCCAGCAGGGCACCTTTATCCTGAGCCGCGACGAGAAAAACACCAATAGCTACACCCTGACCTCGCCGGATAAGCAGACCATGAACCTCATCTTCACCCCCCTGCCCACCGAGGGGCGTTACCTGG
>JAITVE010000212.1 GCA_031285975.1 Candidatus Adiutrix sp.
CAAATAATTCATCACCCCATCCCACACGCCGCCCTGGCCAAATTCCGCCGCATATTCGCCCCAGCCCTGCGCTCCCTTGAAATGAATATCCCGGTGCTTTTCCAGCCCGGCCCCCTTCCGTGTTGCAATAAAGGCCGCACCGTCAAAATATTCGGACTGGTTACCCAAAATAGCTTCATAGGTGTTGTGGATAGCTTCGGCGTAGTTGTCCATTTTGCCATACGTCCGTTCCAGGTCAGCCGTCCGCATCACCACTTCGTAAAACTTTTTAAATCCGGCCTCGCGTCCGCCCTCCAGCATCTTCTGGCGGTCGTGCCGGTGCGGGATATACCCCTCTTGCAGTTTGCCTATATCCAGCCCGGCGTCATTGGCCGCCGCCCGGAAGCCCTCCATACTTTCGGCTACCATCCGGGCCAGTTCGTTTATCGGGCCGCCTTCATATTTTTTGTTTATCAGCGCGTCGGTCAGTTTCAAATCCATCCCGGTGCCGGGGCGGGCTTTTTTCAGAGCCTTGAGAAAAATCTTATTCTGCCCTGCCCACTGAGCAAATTTCGCGGTGAAAAGTCTCTCCAGCCCCAACCTGGTTTGGGCTACCGAGTTCAGCGAGCCTTCCACCCAATCCGAACCGCCCAAAAGGAAGGTGTGCCAGGCTTTTTCGTGATTCATGCCCGAGTCCACAAACCGCTGAATCTCCGCCCCAACTTCCCTGGCCTTCATCAGGGTCAGCACTCTGGCCCGTTTGTTGTTCAAGGCTTTCCGCTGGGCTTCGTCCAAGTCGTCTATGGCCATCTCCGTCAGCCGCCGGGCCAACTCCGGCTCGTCGAACTGCCGCCCCATCCTGTCCCGCCGCTTGATAACCTCATCGATTATGGCCTGAGCGTCACCGGCCCCCAGCCCATGAATATCAACCAGCTTTTGAGCGCACTCACTTATTTTTTTAACTGACGACATTGAGACTCCCCTTGATAACGCATTCCGTTCCGTCCACCATGGCTTGGGCCGTGGTCAAAGTTTCCTGTTCCGCCCTTTGCCCCATAACCGCGTCCTCGCCTTCGCCCCAGCTGCCGTTGCGCAGAAAGTCAATTTCTTCTTCGCTCAGTTCCAGTTCCCCGCGGGTCGCCATGGCCTCAAGCTGCCGCTCGGCCGCCGCTATTTCCATCTCCCCGGCCTTAAAGCTCACGGCCTGGTCTCCGCCAGTCATGGATGTCAAAGGCGTGGCGGTTTCCTGGGAAAAAGCATTGTCTTTTTCGAACAGTTCGTCTATATTTATATTGTCGCTTCTTAAGTCCGGCGGGGGAGCCTTCCCGTCCGCGTCAGTCTGAGCAAAGTCAGTCGTCCGCTCAGAGCTTGAGGGGCGATTTTTTTTATCTAACGGGTAGGCCGTCAACAGCCACGTCTTTTTGTCGCTATCCCACTCCAGCCTGACAATAGCCTCAGAGGCGTCATGCACAATAAAAACCCGGCCCGGATATTTCGGGCGTTGCTCAACACGCCCTTCCTGAATAATGCGGGGCAATGAGCGGGCAAACGCTTCACCATCGTAGCCGTCGCTGTTCCGCCGTTCAATGATATGGGCCAGCCCAAACCCTTGACTCCCGCCTTTTCCCCAGGGCAAATCAATATTGCCCAGTTCCTCCCGGTAAAAAGCTCCAGGCACATGGCCGCGCTTGACCGCAAGAAGATGCTCGACAGCTTCGTCCGGCCGCCCCTGAAAGTCAGTGAAAGCTTCCCCGAAGGCGTCTTGATTGCCTTTTGCGGCGGCGGCGCGCATGTTCGCATTGCCCGTGAGGTCTTGAGGTTGACCCATCTTCGCCGACAAATCTATTTCTTTATGAAGCGCAACGCTGTCCAAATCAATCCCAACGTCTTCCTTGACCAAATGCCGGTTCAAGTCGTCAGGCTTCCGCACTTCCCGGCCAGCATACACAGCCGCGTCGGTCAGTTCGCGCGAGACGCCGCTTATCTCCGCCAGGCGGTGCGCATCAGCATACAAAGGGCGGCCCTCCCCGATGATTTTCCGGGCCAGCCCCACCGTGCTCAAATCCAGGCCGGATATCAGGGTAATATCATCTATCTCCAAAAAAGCATCGGTTGGCCGGGCCGCCCTCTTTTGCCCGCGGAACTCGCGCACCCCCGGACGCATCTTCGCCAGAGCGGCCCTTATTCCGCCGCTTGCGTCAGTCAAGGCAATCAGGGCGGCCCGGCGACCGTCCCCCATATCAAACACGGCGGCAGGCTGGGCCATAGCGCGGGGCAGACCGGCCAAGTCAATGCCGCTCCACTCCTCTTGCAACCGAACCCGCCGCGCCAAATCCGGCGACATCTCCAGCCAGCCCTGCCCGTCCAACATCCGAAAAACCGGGGGCGATTCACCCAAAATCAAACGGGGGCCATCAGGGCCAGCGGGCGCGGTGGAAAGTTTGTCGCTTTCCCTGAAAAGGCCCTGGTCAAAGTCAGCCATCTCCCGGCGAAAAGCGTCAACGTCCCGGTCGATTACCCTTTGTTCCTGGTTCAAAAGTCCGCCAATATATTCCGGGTCGGCCATTCTCGCTTCAAGCGCGGCCCGCGCTTCATCCAAAACAGGTTTCACAGCCGCTTCAACGTCCGGCGATGCCCCCCGTTCCATATCGTTCACCGCTTTTTGCAGGGCCCCCATGTGGCTTTTCGCCAGCTTCTGATGGCTATACAGTTCCAGTCCACCACCCAGGGCTCCGAAGAAAGAGCCGAACGCCCCGGAAACGGCGATGTCGGCCATAGCCTCTTTCAAGCCCAGGTCAGCCCCCCAGTCATTGGCCAGCGGGAAAGATACAGCGTCCACTACCGCCGCCCCGGCCGCGCCTTCCGCCGCCCCGGCTGTCACATTGCGGCCTATGATCCCGGCACGGGATACCTTGCCCGCCTTGAAGGCCTGTTTGACCCGGCTTATGCCCGCCCCGAAGGGAATCAGGTTTATAGGGTCGGCCAGCCCCGCCGCCAAGCCGCCGCCGAACGAAGCCGCGCCCGACAAAACGCCCGGCGGCATGGCCGCGACTGTGTCCGCGTCCGCCCCATTGTCCTCATAAGCCTGGCTATAGGCCGAGAACCGTTGCAGAGACATCTTGCCATCGTCTTCGAACTGAAAGCCTTCCGGCACGGCAAAGCCCATTTCCGCCAATTCGCCCGAAGAATACCGGGGGACAAAATCCTCCTGCCGAACGTTCTTTTTGCCGCTTCGCCAGTCCTGCCGCAGCGCGGACAAGTCGTATTGCTTCCGGGCCTCCGGGTCGCTGTCCAAAAATTCCGACACCTGGGACGATATGGCCGCTTCCATCACCGCCGAGTTGAGGTACGATTCCCGGAAAGCAGTCCGCCCGCTGGCCCGTGCGCCTTCCATTCTGGCCGTCTGCTCAGGTATGTCCTCATAGCCCAGTCCGCTCACCGGCAAGCGGTCGGCGCTCAAACTCAGCCCCTTAAGCATGTCAGCCTCCAATTCCCGCGCTGGTCATGGTTATTCGTCATCATCGGCGGATACTCCAAAGGCGGCAGGGTTCGGCCTGCGGTTGCCAAAGTCTTTAACGGTGTTGGCCCGCACGGCCTCAATAAACAGCGAATGCTCGTCAACGGGCGGCGTTGCCCGCATTCGGCTGATGACTTCCGCCGCCCGCTTGTCGCGTTCCTCTTTGTTGCCGGTTCCGGCCCCTCTTGCAACATCGCCGAGGGGTGCGCCGCCGCTTCCGCCAAGAGGGGTGCCTGCAATATTATGCCCGCGCGTGCCGACATAGGCGGCGTCACCTCTGGAAACCCGCACCGAGCGGCTCCCGTCAAACGTTTCCTGGCGGCCGGTGAGGCGGCTGGTGAGAACGAAAGAATCATCGCCGTCGTTAATCCAGTAAAAATCGTCGCCGAACTGCTGGCTCAAAGTGTTCAGTCCGTTTAAAACACTTTCCTTGTCGCCGGTCTCCCCATTGCTATCCGGGGTCAAATAGATGTTGGCGTACTCGGTGTTTATGGCCGCCGCCCCGCCAAACATAGCGTCCAGGGCATATTTAATTTCTTTGGCGGCCTCTTTTTCCGACGCGCCGCTTTCAATCAGGCTGGCCGCCACACCGGCGGCGAACTCTCGCAAGCCTTCCTGCTTCTGCCCCGCGTCAGGGTCGAGCCCGCCGGAATTACTCACGCGGCCGGTCAGCAGTTCACCGTAATCAGTGTCGTCAACCGCGTCGCGCACCAGAACTTCCAGGGCGGCAGCTTTGATATTCGTTAATTTCGGGGGCCGGTTAACCGCCAACTGTGCGGCCCGTCCAAGCCTCGGGTCGCCCGTCGAAAAAGCCTGGGCGGCCAGCACTTCATGAAAGCCGACTCCGAGTTGGTTAAACGCCGCCCCGGCTTCCGTGCCGAACTCATGGTCAAGTTGGCTCAATATGGTCAGCCGCTCCTGGGGGTTTTTGGCCTGATTCAAGATCTGGCTATATTCGTCAACCTGCCTCTTGCTCAAGGCTATTTTTTCCAGCCCGGCCAGGCCCATCCCCGCGTCAGCCGCCAGCCTTCTGGTCACCGCCGCCCTGGCCTTGAAAACCGCCGCTTTATCCTCCGGGTTCAGATACCCGAGGGCGGCTTCCTTTTTCAGAGTTTTATCAACTTGAGCGGACAAAAAACCGGCGGGGTCATCGTTCAAGGCCTTATATTGCCTTTCAAGCTCCGTCACCACCATGCCCTGAAATTCTTTTTTGGCCCGGTAGCCTTCGGCGTCCCGTTCCGCGTCCGGGGCCAGTTCCGTTCTGGCCCTGGCTATCTGTTCAGGGTACGGCAGCCCCAGATTGATTGGGTCGGTCACCCAGGCGCGGGCTTCATAGGCTTTTTCCTTTTCCGCTTCATATTTGGCCGTACTGCCTTCCGGCAGCAGTTCAAGAGCCTCCAGTGCTTGGAACCGCTCCAGCAAAGCAGGGTTGTCGCGCCCGGTGTCAATAATCATGGCCGCTTCATCTTGGGCCAGGCCCGGCAGCATCTGGGCTTGGGCCTTAAACTCTTTGTTCCTGGCAGCCTTGGCCTTGTCGAGGGAACTCCGCATAAAAGCCTGGTTCTTGGGCGAAATGACGCTGCTGTAAGCCCCTGGCGCCTGCCGCCCGGCCCCTTCTCCGGCAGCTTCAACAGCGCTTTGCGCAAGAGGCTCTGCCTCGGCTTCCGCCGGGGCCATGCCGCCCGCGTCGGTGGCCGTGTCTCCGGGCATATCCGCGCTGGCCAGCATCACCGGCTTGTCGCCTTGCCCCTTATCGGGGGCAAGGCCGCCCATAGCCTGGCGGTTCTTCATAACAGTGGGGGCGTAATTTTTTATTTCCCGCTGTTTGGCCGCGTTCCCGGCCCATATGCCCCAGTCGCCCGTGCGCAAGCCGTGAACCGCGTCCGGCCCGCCGTTGTAGGCCGCCAAAGCCTCTTCCCAGTTGCCGTATTGGGCATACAGTTGCCCTAACAGTTTTGTCCCCGCCCTGACCGAATTTTGAGGGTCAGAACGGTCGCCGGTGAAGCCCAGGCCTTCATACGTTTTTTGCGTCACCTGCATCAAACCTTTGACTCCGGTGGGGGAGACCGCTCCCGGCTGAAAACGTGATTCCGTCTGCATCACCGCCATAATAACGTCCGTGGGCACGCCATATTCCGCTGAAGCATTATTGGCCAACCCAAGATACGCTTCGGATCCTTTTGGCAGGTTCACCGGGTGGGCTCCGCCACTCCCGGAGGGCTGCCCGCTTCCGCCCGTCGGTTGCCCTCCAGCCGCCGCCACGTTCATCCGCATGGTTCCCAGCCCGCTTCTGTAAATTTCTTCAGCGGTGTCCAGTTCGCCAGCCTCCACAGCCCGGTTAAAAACCTCCAGGGCCGCGTCCTCCCTTATTTTGTCCACCCCCAAAGCCACATATCCCGGGGGAGCCCCCCGGTTCATGTGGGCGTACATTTCTTCCGCGCCCTTCATATGTTGCTGCCAGTTAAGCGGGTCTTGAGCCGCCTGGGCCATGCCGTGTTCATAGACAGACTGATAGGTCTGGGCTTCATATTTTTTTTGTTCGTTGTTGCTGTGCTCCCGTATGCCTCCCAGGGTGCGGCTGGCAATGCCGCCAATGTGCTGGGTCAAATACGCCGAGACCCTGGCGTTGCCTTTCCACGGGCCCAAAGTCCGGGCCGCGTATTCGCGGTTAAAATCCATAAAATCCTTTTCAGCGTTAAAGGCGTCGGCCCCCTGCCTGTTCTGCCGAACATCATCAAGATGTGCCGCGTAGTCCTGCTCGGCCTGCAAGGTCAGGTTCACCAGGTCATACTGCTGCTTGTTCAGCGCCTTTTGATACAGAGCCCCGCTCACCGTGTCCAGCCCCCGGGCCATATCCATGAGGGCCGGGGCCAGCATCTTGTCACTGGTGGACATAAAGCCTTCCGGCCCGCGATACTGCGCGGCCGGGCCGGGGTTCGAACCGTTGGCTATGCCCATGGTGCTTTCGCGTACTTTGATTGTCAGAGCCATCCGATCACCCGCCTTTCAACATCTGGTGCTGCGCCATCGCGCCGCCAATGCCGCCCAAAATACTCCCGCCCACGCCCAGCCCCACGGCCAGCGCGCTGCCCTTGGATTGCTGCCGCTGATACTTGTACCAACTCTGGTTGTTCAGCGCCGAGTTGGCGTTGGCCTCATGCTGCCAGGCGGCTGTGGCCGCGTTGTTGGTTATGATGTTCGCGTCATACTGCTGTTCCTGGGCGCTTTCCGCCAACAGCGACAAGCCGCTGCCGCTGTCCATCTCAAAGCCGCTGGCCCCCAGCTGGCTCCGCATCTCACCCATTTGGCGGGCCGAGGCCCTCATGGCCCGTTCCCGGTCGGCGTCGCCCTTGGCTATTTCGTTCCGGGCCAGCGCTTTACTCACCTCAGCCTGGTCAGCCGCGATAGCCGCGTTGTAGTCGGCCGAGGCCTTGGCGGCCTTGGTCTGCTGGCGATACTCCACAAATTTGCTGGCCGCGCTGGCCACCGCCGAAGCCACGGCAAAGGCAACAGGATGACACATCAGGCTTTCCTCCAAAAACGGTAAAATACTTCGCCGCGAATAATGGTTTGTTCCGGGCTTATTTCAAAGCCGCACCAGCGCAGCCAGCTGATAGACAGCCGGTTTTCGCCGTGCACATAGTTTTCCAAAAGCTCGCATCCCTCCTGCATCCGGGCCACCCACGAACGCGACTGGCGCAAAAACTCTATCCAGTAGTTTTTGAGTTCCTCCGTGCCCAGCATCCACGGCCTCCCTTTGCGGCTGAACACGCAGCCGCTCCGCGCCACGCCCCACATCATTACCGGGCGTTCGTCCACAATGGCCGTCCACACCCGCGCTGAGGTTTTTAAACCCCGGCTCAGGGCTTCATACGGGTTGTCGCGGTGGCTGGCCCACACCTCCCGCCGGTCAGCCTCCCGCATGTTGGCGGCCAGGGGCAGCAGGTGCGATACGTTGCCGTGCTCAATTCGGTAGTCCACCATCACTTCACGTCCACTTCCACCATAATGGCGAGTAAGGTCATGGGCGTGGGGTCGCCCGACCGCACCTTCACCGTCACCATGTTCCGGGGTTCGGCCCCCACCACGGCCCGCTTGTCGCCGGAAAAAGGCCCCGGCGCCACGCCGAAGGGCTCCGTTGTTCGCCACTTGACGGTCTCCATATCGCCGAAGTCCACGCCCACCTCCGCGCCCGCCGTCTCATGCACCCGGATGTTCACGGCCTTGACCACCTTCTTGCGGCCCACGCTGGCCCCTTCCTTGGAAATGATTTCCAGCGGCATAGTCTCCAACTCGGCGGCATAGGGCAGGCCCACGATTACCCGGTCGCTGGGCGCGTCCAGGGTTATCGCGCCGCCCGCAACCTGGCGCGGGGTTTCCACCGCGCCCCTGGAGAGAATGCCCACGGTCTTGCCGTCCAGGTGCTCCAGGCCGGTGAGGCGCGTCACCTCCTCGCCGGGCCGGTCATAGACGAGCGAGCAGTCCAAAAACGAGTGGAGCGAGTAGTCGCCATCGATATACCGGTCGGCCAGCCGTTCCAAAAACCAGCGGGCCGCGCCGCCCACATCCCTTTGCACCACGGCGTAGAGAACGTCCGAATAGCCGTTGGGCACCGAGCACACCGCGCGGAACAGCCCCTCGGTTTCGTGGCGGTGCCAGGCGATAACGTCGTGCTCTTCCTGGAAGGTCAGGCCCAAGAGTATCCCGTCCGTGCGCACCATCCACACCACCGAGTCGGGGTGCTGCTGGTACGTCCAGCCGACTATCCGCTCCTTTTCCAACAGGTGCGTGGCCAGGATGGAACGGTCAGTGCCGCCGTAAGCGTCGGTGTCGAAGGCATATTTCAGGTTGCGCACCTGGGCCCCGCTGCGGGCCACATGCAAAATGGTGTCGCCGACAATGATGGCCGGTAAACTCGCGCTCCCGTTGCGGCTCTGCAGGGTGCTCTTGGCCGTCTGGGCCGAAAAGGCCCCCTGGCTGGCGGCGATTTCCCATTCCATCATGGTGGCCCCGGCCACCAGCGACCTCAGGGAGGTCATCCACACAATCTGGGCCATGGCGTCGCTCACCACCGTGCCCTCCCAGGGAGAGTCTGCCGCCTGCGGGGTGTACTTGGCAAAGTTGGCGTAATCGCCGCTTTTGCTCATCCAAATAGTTTGGGGCCGGTTGGGCGTGCTGGCGAACACCAGCCGCTGTTCGAAAAAAGAAATCACCCTGGGGTAATCGCCGTTCGGGAAGGGGCTCTCATACTTCGGGGCCCCTTCGCTCAAGAGCGGGGCCACGTTATAGTCCTGATAGCTCACGCCTTCCAGCCCGGCCACAAAACCGGGCCGCCCGCCGAGCGAGGATTTGTACAGCCGGTATTCCACCGCGCCGGGCCGGGCCGCCCAGGAGACCGTAATCACCGACCCGGCCACCCAGTTGTTGGAGGCCGGGCCGCTGATGGCGGCCCCCGCCGAGAGTTCGCTTTCCCGGCCTTCCGCGTCAACAGCCGTGACGTAATAGACATACGGCGTGGCCGTGCCGTTTTCCTGGCCGCTGCCCATGGTCAGGGCCGCGCTCACCCCGTCCGGCGGCGGCATGGGCGGGCCGAAGTTGATAGCTTCAAACCGCCAGTCGGCGTGCCCCAGCCGCTTCAGCTTTTGCGGGGCCGCGCCCTCGCAGGCGATAAAGAGCACGTCCGCGCTCTGGGCCACAGAGAGTTTTTTGGCCTGGGCCAGGGTGTAGGGTGTGGGGGCCTGATAGGGCTGCCCGGCCCCGTCCAGCACCGCGCCGTCGGCCATGAACACCCGCAGCCACTTTTCGCCGAAGGCCAGGGCGTAAGCCTGCTCCTGGTTAAAAATGAAGGGTATCAAAGCCGCTTCGCCCGGCAGTTCGTCCAGCAATAAAAAGCCGGGGCGTTTCACCGCGCCGCCGTGGGGCTGC
This sequence comes from Candidatus Adiutrix sp., assembly GCA_031285975.1. Classification (GTDB taxonomy): domain Bacteria; phylum Desulfobacterota; class Desulfarculia; order Adiutricales; family Adiutricaceae; genus Adiutrix. The sequence goes on from JAITVE010000212.1 coordinate 9,422, forward strand.
ACTTTGAAGTTTTTGAGCAGCTTGCAGCCCTGGCCGAACTTGTTGAAATCCACCCGCGCCGAAAGCGAGGGGGAGAGTTCGCCGCCCGTGAAAGAGCTTTGCAGGGTCAGCAGCCCGCTCATGAGAAGTCTCCGTTTCCCCTGGGGCCAAAACCGCCGTGCCGGGCCGTCTGCCAGGCCGAAGGCCTGGGGGCGGGGCGTTGCGCTTGCCGGTCGCGGGCCCAGGCTTCCTCAAGGGTTATCACATATTTTTGCTGGCAGTCGGCCTTGTCTCTTTGGTCATTGGCGTTGGCCGGAGCCAGGAAGGCGGCCAGGCCATAGGCAAGCGCGGAGGTGAACGCGGGCGGGAATCTCTTGGGGTCTTCAAGCCGGAAGACGAACACCAGCCGGGCCGGTTCGGCGTTGGTCAACAGGTCATCCCCTTCGATAATGAAGCTGGGGCCGCCCGGCAGCCCGCCGCCTTCCAGCCGCACGGCCCGCAGGTAATCGGACGGCAAACCGTAGCGCAGCCGGTAGCCTTCCCGGCCTGGCCCCGGTTTCAGGCTCAAGTCCTGGCTCTTGGTGGCAAAACTCCAGTTTTTGGCCTCCAGGGATTCCAGCAAAAGCTGCGGATAATAGGCCTGGCACAACTCGCCGATGGTGCTGTTTTCCCAGGCGGCCTGCACCGAGGGCAGCTGGTGCCCGCCCAGCCAGCCCAGGGCCATGTTGTAAAGCCACACCACAGATGTTGCCATAAGCCACCGCCTCTTTAGAGTATGGGACGGGACGGCCATAGCCGCCCCGTCCGGTTTGTTACGCCGCCTGCACGTCCAATACCAGCCCGGCGGTAATCGTGCCGGCGGCCAGGCTGCCGTCAACCTTGTAGTTCAGGGCGGCATAGCGCCGCATCCCGTGGGGGAGCCGGGCGGCCGCCAGCTTGCCCCCGGCCAGAAGCTGGGCGTTGGTCACGGCATAGCTGGCAACCGCCGCCGGGTCTTTCATGGCCGTCCCGTCCGGCAGCATTTCCGCCGCCGTCATGAGTTCCACGGTCAGCGTGCCGCCGCCGGTGAAAGCCGTCCCGGCATTGACGAACAGGCTCAGCCGCTCGCTCGGCCCCGCGTCGCCCGCGCCCAGGTCAACAATGTTTTTGGAAGGGGCCGCGGCCGTCACCGCCTGGCCGTGGGAAAACAGGTTCTCTTTATCCAGTATCATGCCGTGCCTCCTTACGCCGCGACTTTGGTTTCGTCTTCGGTGAGAGCATCGGTACGTCTCACCGGGATTTCATCGAATTTCATCACCTTTTTGCCTTCAACGGTGTCAAAGGTCACGTGGGTGTTTTTATTCCCCAACTTAGCCAGCCGCAGGCGGGTTCTGGCGGCGCGGTTCATGTAGAACACCGGGCGCCCCAGGTTTTCATCCGGCAAAAGTTCGGAGGCCCGAATCATGAACTCGATGAACTTTTCATCGGTGATAGTCGCCAAATCAATATTGGCAATGCGCACCACATAGCGGTGGTCGCGGACGCAAAGACCCAAGTCCCATTTGTAGTGAGTTTGATAGGCCATGAACGTGCCGCCGTTGCCATCGGTCACCTTATCTCTTCCTAAATCCTCATGAGAGAATCCGGCCTTTGAACCCTTGGGATAGATTCCGTGAACGGTATTGGCTCCCCAGCAAACGAGGAAGATGGAAGTCAGGTTGTTAGCGCCACCGGCGTCAATGACATTTTTGGAAATGGGAACTTTCGGGTCAAGCGTGGAATAGCGCGGAGCCAGGCCCAGGAATTTTTCCGGGGTTTTGCTGGTGTCGCCGTAGAAGACGGTTTTCGCCATTTCCATATTCATAGCCTGAATATAGGCCCGGTCTTCACTCAGTCGGAATTCTGCCGTGTTGCCGTTGAGATCGGCCATATCGGCATCGACCGTAGAAAATGCTTCCAGCATCCCGCAGGTGTCCGTGATCTGCTGGGTCTTGCTTTTGCTCTGAGGCACCCCCTGGTTGTACATACGCCAGAAGGCGCTGGGGTAGCCGGTGCGAATGGTAGTTTTGTGCCCGGTGGCGAGGTTGCCCTCGACATTCAGCATGTCGAGCACCACCTCGTTAGTTTCGGCAGCAATTTCAATGATTTTGTCAATCTTGCCGTTTGCGTCCAGACGCTTGCCTAAATCGGTCAAGGTCAACGCCAAATCGCCTATTTTCGCCATTTGAACCTCCTATCGTCCATGGAGAATTATTTCCCCTGGTTGGGATACAGCACTTCAGCTGCGGTTTTTTCCGCTGACGCGCCCTTGCCGCTGTGAATCTCCGGCTCGGCCAGGGCCCGGCCGATTTTCACGAAAGCGTCGAATACCGGCGGGTAGCTCCCGGCCATGGACACGTCGAAGTATTCGTTCAATTCTTTGCTGCCGAACTGGGCCAGGGCCCGCGTGGCATATTTCAAGTCGGCCTCATAGGTCGGGCGGGCTTTCAGCTGCTCTTCCCATTCCAGCCCGGCCTTGTCCACGCTGTCGAACTGGGCCTGTTGAAAGCGGTCATAGCTGTCCGCCACTTTTTCGGCGTAAAGGCCCGCCAACTCCTGAAACTGTTTTTGGTTCAGCCCCAGTTCATGGGCTTTGGCCCGGTAGGCGGTCAGCATCTCCTGGTCAACGTCCGTGCCTTCGGGGAAGGTTACTTCATAGCCCTCCGGCTTTTCCGGCACGGCCAGGGCTTTTTCATCCGCTTCCTGGTTCTCCTCGCCTTCCTTCGGCTCGCCGTCCTGGGGCGCGGGCTGTCCGTCCCGCTCCCCCTCAAGGCCTTTGGTCAACATCGAGCCGGGGCGCGGCTGTTTCTCGCCGCCCTCCGCCGGGGGCGCTGGCCCGCCAGCGTCCGCCGCCGGTTCAGCTGGGGGCGGCGCCGCCGGGTTCGTGGGATTCGTCGGGTTCGTCACATCGTCCATCACGTCCTCCTGGTAGGTGCATCTGTTCCAGCAGCATCTTGGGAACGGCTCCCTTCTCGGCTGCTTCAAGAATTGTTTTCAGCCGCAGGCCCACCGCCCGCACGCCTTCGTTGTAGCCGGTCTGGCTCTGGTCGCCCGGCGCCCATGAGGGCCCGAACACGTTGGTCTCTTCCAGCGCGGCCAGGAAAAACCGCCGCCCTGCCGGAAGCCGCAACAGGCTGCGGATATCGCCCAGCAGTTCCAGCAGTTTCCGCTCTTGCCGCGCTTTACGTTCCTTGTCATTATTGAACTGTGGCATTCGCGCCTCCCATGGCCCCGGCCATGGCGGCCATGGCTTCCGGCGGCAAGCCCGAGTCCCGCACCGCCTTGGCCCCGCCCGCCGCAATGTCCACGCCCTGCTTCATCATGGCCATGCTCTGGGCCGCCTGCATCTGCTGTTCCCTCTGGGCCCGCAGGGCCTCCACTTCCTCTTCCGAGCGGATGACCGAGGGCGGCACCCCGTTCATGTCGGCAATCTCGTCAATGGCCACGTCCACGTTGAACTTGTCCAGCACGCCGGGGTTCTGCGTGGCCTGGGCCGCCGTGCCCACAAATTCCAGCGTTTCAAAGATGCTGGCCTTCCCGGCCATCTTCTGCCCGTTGGCCAACACGCTGATGAATTCGATATTGATTTCCTGCCCGTCCATTTCCGGCGGCGGGGGCGCAATCATGCCCAGCCTGTCCATAATGCCGTAGACCCGCTCGATAAGCGGCTGGAACAGTTCCGAGCGCAGCCTGTCCAGCACCGGGCCCAAAAGAAGCAGCTTTTCGTTGTTCATAATGTCGGCCTGGGTCGCGGTCATGGCCCGGTTCTGGCTGCTTATCAACAGCAGCAGGTCATTGAACAACGCCTCGCTGATGTCGTTTTTGATGGCCTCTTTGTCCTGGGCCAGGGCGGCATGGGGCAGGTTCACCTCATAGAGCGGCTTCGCGCCCATTTGCCCCTGGGCCAGGGAACTCATGGGGTTCATGGCTCCGGGCGAAACGTCCAGGGTTTCTATGCCGTAAATGCCCATGGGCGGGTTCATCTGCTTTTCCAGGCCCAGCCGCCCGGTCTCGGTCATCTTTTGCAGCTGGCGGCAGTCCGGCAGCGCGTCCATGCAGGGGGAAGAGCCGTACACGTCGCTGCCCGTCGAGTCCCAGCGCGGGCAGAGGGCCGGGAACTCATAGAAGCCCCCCACTTCCAGCACCTCCTTGTTTTCCAGCATGTACACGCTCAAATGCCGCCTCTGCCGGGCGTTCAGCGAGCCTTCGCGGTAGCCGGGGTTGGGTTCCACGGCGTGAATCACCGTCAGCCACTCATCGTTGTCCCGCTCCGCCCGCCGCCGTATCTCGTCGGGCACGGTCTCCGGCCAGGCCTCCGCCATCTGCCGGGCCGTCATCCGCACCCGGCGGTACAGGGTGTTCACCCGGCCCGAAGCGTCGGTGTCAATGCAATATTCCCCCACGGTCAGGGTGCGCAGGCGGATGACGCTCACAGGGTCGTCTTCCACCAGCGTGCTCCCGGTGCCGAAGGCCCCCAACTCGCCGTACAGCAGATGTATCTGGTCGTAGAAATTCGAGCGGCGGAACACATTCACCATCTGCTGCTGCACATGGTGCAGCCAGGCCTTCACCGCCCCCGTCCGGGCCATCTTCAGGTCTTGCACGCTCAGGGAAAACCAGGGCCGCGAGGGGCTGGTAATGCCGCTCTGCATCACGGCCATCAGGTTTTTCAGCTTCTTTATGCCCACGCCGCTTTCCAGGAAGTTGCGCCGGTCGCCTTCGTTGGTGCGCTCCCCGGCGTTCAGAAAGCGGCTCCGCCGGGGGAAGAAGTGCTGGCTGATGTCCCGCCAATGGCTTTCCCAACTGGCCCGCTCCTGCTCCATGCTGCCCAGGCGGCGCAGAATATGCTTCTTGCGCTCGTCGTCCAGGTCGATTATCTTCCGGGCGGCTTCGGCCATCTCAGCCTCCCAGCTTGTTGACCGCGCCGCCGGTCTGGGCCTGCTCCCGCACGCCCAAGCCGCCGGTCAATACCGTGTCGCTGCGCCCGCTGGCGGCCCGCCGCCGCTTCTTCTCGTCGTCAGCCGCCGAAGACGCCGAAGCGTCGGCTTCAA
>JAITVE010000265.1 GCA_031285975.1 Candidatus Adiutrix sp.
TGACGCTACCTGGCTCGACACAGCGTTCAACTTCACGGACACCGTGGCCAGCGCCGACAGCGGCCTGACCGGCGTGTATTTCAACACCATCGACCTCGGCAACGCCTCCGCCGTCCGCACCCTGGACGCCACCGGCGCGGGCCTTGGCAGCTACTGGGCCGACAGCCTGCGGGTCAACGCCACCAGCGCCCCCGGCGCCGGGCAGCAGTGGACTGGCGACCTGTGGCTGGGCGGCGTTCCCGGCGCTCCGGGGGTGGCCACCGGCGCCGTGGGCGCGCTGGACGTGATTCTCCCCGCCGGAACCAACCTCGCCGATTACGACGGCGACGGCAGCGGAGCTAATCCCAACTATATGCTGAACGTGAGCGGCAGCCTGAGCCTGGAAAACGGCGCGGCCGTCAACCTGCGGGCCGCGAGCGGCAACCCCTTCAAAAACCTGGTGGTCGATGAGCATTTGCAGATCGTCAGCTCCAGCGCCGTTGACGACAGCAATCTCACGGAAAGCGTCCCGGTGAACGGCTTCAGCGAACTGGGGGCTTCGAAGTATCTGTTCGACATGCTGGTTTCCCAGGACGGCAAAAAGATGCTGGCGAAATTCCTGGGCGGCGATCTGGAGATGCCGGTGGCCAAAACCTACCTGCAGGGCATTACCGCCGCCCTCGGCACCCTGGGCCTGGGGGCCGAGCTGGAAAACCGCGTCATCCGCAACACCTTTGACCCCAACGTCAACCAGGGCATCTTCAAAGACGGCAACCGCCTGGGCATCATGTTCGGCCTGGAATACACCAACCTGCGGCTCAACACCGGCAGCCACGTGGATTCCGACAATATGAACGTGGTGGTGGGCCCGGCCTTCCGCTCCGAGAGCCCCATCGGCCTGTTCGGCCTGGGCCTCTTCTTTGAAGCGGGCAACGGCGACTATTCCGCCCACAACTCCTACCCCAGCCTGGAAATCCTGGGCGAGGGCGACGCCAAATACTTTGGCGGCGGCATCGGCCTGCGCAACGATTTCGCCCACGGCCTGTATGCCGACCTCTCCATGAGAGCCGGTTCCGCAGAAACCGACCTGTCGATTAAAGACCGCGCGGGCGCGAATTACAACATGAGCGCCAGCTATTTCGGCGGCCACATGGCCCTGGGCAAAATCTTTGACTTCGAAGACAGCGGCCGCCTCGACCTCAGCACCCGCCTGCTCTGGACCCGCCTCGGCGGCGACGAAGTGTGGACGGGAGCCGAAGAGCGCCTCTCCATCGACGACGCCAAATCGCTCCGCACCCAGCTTGGGGCCCGCTACAGCCGCGAGTTCAGCGACGTTTTCTCGGGCTATGTGGGGGCCGCCTGGGATTATGAACACGACGGCACGGTCAGCGGCCGCCTCGACGACGTCCGCATCGACGAACCCAGCCTCGAAGGCTCCACCGGCATAGCCGAAGTGGGTTTCTCCATCACCCCGGTGGATAATTTCTCCATCGACCTGGGCCTCCAGGGCTACACCGGCCAGCGCGAAGGCGCGGGCGGCACGGCCATGATTAGTTTTTCCTTCTAATCACGGCCTGCCTATGAAAAGCGAAAGCGACGTCCCCGGACGCCGCTTTCGCTTTGCATTACAGGGGCAATCCATTTGGAAAAACGTCATGCCCATATCGTCATACCGGCGCAAACTGGTATCCATTTCCAGGAGAGCAGCTTGTCGACACACTCTCCATGCCCACACCCCGTCATTCCTGCGAAGGCAGGGGGGGTACCAAGATTTCAAATGAAGCGACCTTGATTGCGGCTGCAGGGCCTACGCATCTAATTTTTGTTGAAATCATTGATAATTTTTTAAAAATCAGCAGGTTGACGCTTATTTTTTAGCACCAGTCCCGCGCTTTTCGAGAGATGTGCAGGTGAATTTTTTCGCATGGCAGGGAGAAAAGACATTGAATTTCAATACCATACTATACAGTCATACTTTTTGAAATTAGATGCGTAGGCCTTGATTGCGACCGAGAAAGCCATTGACGGGAAAGAGTCCTTTTTGCTATAGTAATAAAATCATCCAAGAGGGAGTTGTCCGATTTATGGGAAACGCCACTGCCTGGGACATTGTCATCATCTTTATCCTGCTGTTCGTTATTTTCGGGCGCCGTCTGATGCCCGGCATGTGGCGGGGTTTGGTGCGTGCTGTTTCCGGGTCGGGGCGGTCTGCCGCGCAACCTGCCTCCGCTGCCCAGGCAGCTCGTATCCCGGCCGTTGAGGAAACGGCCGGGACGGCGAAGCCCGCAGAACAGCCGGATGATTTTCCAATTTCCGGCGGTCGGGACACTTCCGAGTCCTGACGCCGCCGCAATACTGGTGAGGAAGTCCGGGAACGGCCCAGCCGGGTCTGGCGGACTCACCACCTGCCTTCATCTACCACCTATGCTTCCGGCCGTTCTCCCGCTTTCTCACTCAACAGGCGCATTTGCATACTTGTTTTGAGGAGAGAAAAATGGACGAACAACAAATTACCACCCTGCAAGCGTTAAGCAACTGGCTGGGCTCCGTCGGCGGGATCGTCTGGGGCCCTTATGTGCTGATTCCCCTGCTGCTGGGCGTGGGGGCCATTATGATGGTCGGGCTCCGCTTCGCCCCCTGGCGCAAGCTCTTCCCGGCCTTCGCCGTCATGTGGGCCGGCCGCAAGGCTAAAGAGGGCCACGAAGGCGAGCTGACCCCCTGGCACGCCCTGATGACCTCCCTGGCCGCCACCGTGGGCACGGGCAACATTGTGGGCGTGGCCACCGCCATTATGTGGGGCGGCCCCGGCGCCGTGTTCTGGATGTGGATGACCGCTTTATTGGGCATGGCCACCAAATTCTGCGAAGCCACCCTGGCCGTGAAATACCGCGAAGTGACCCCCACCGGCAGCTATGTGGGCGGCCCCATGTATTACATCAAAAACGGCCTGGGGAGCAAATGGCTTTGGATGGCCACCCTCTTCGCCGTCTTCGGCATGGTGGCCAGCTTTGGCATCGGCAACCTGACCCAGACCAACGCCATCACCGCCAATGTCCTCAGCCTGGCCGGGGAAGGCAAGGACGTCTCCCCCTGGGCGGTGGCCCTGCCGCTTCTGGTGCTGTGCGGCATTGTCCTCATCGGCGGGGTGCGGCGCATCGGCGTGGTGGCCGGGGTGCTGGTGCCCTTCATGGCCGTCATCTACATCATCGGCGGGCTGATAATCCTGGCTCTGCACATCGACAAGGTTCCGGGCGCGTTTTCCCTCATCTTCAGCAATGCCTTCACCGGCACGGCGGCCACCGGCGGCTTCTTGGGCTCGACCATGGCTATGGCCATCCGCTACGGCGTGGCGCGGGGGCTGTTCTCCAATGAAGCGGGCCTGGGCAGCGCGCCCATCGCCCACGCCACGGCCATGGTCAAAAACCCGGTCAAGCAGGGTTTGCTGGGTATGCTGGATCCCTTCCTGGACACCATCGTGGTCTGTTCCATCTCCGCCCTGGTCATCCTGGTGGCTGGTGAGTGGACGGCCACCGGCGTCACCGAAAGCGCCGCCAGCGTGCTGACCGCCAAATCCTTCAACACGGCCCTGCCCGGCGGCTTCGGCTCCTGGCTGGTGACCATCGGCC
>JAITVE010000324.1 GCA_031285975.1 Candidatus Adiutrix sp.
CAGCAGCGTCAGCGGCAACACCGGGGCCTGGGCAGCCTGGCCAGCCGGAGCCAGGGCTATCGTCTCCTGGGCAGCCGGAGCCTGCCCCCAAGCCGTCCCCAGCCAGCCGAAAACGGCCAGCAAAACCAGCGGTAATAATTTCATCAAAGCCTCCCCCGCTCTTTCAGCAATGCGCACATGTATCCCCAAGAGTTTCACAAATGGACGTCTCTTGTCAAGCCGGAAAAATCGCCGCCGGATTATCAGGTATTCGCGGCGTCAATACGTCTTGCGCCTTGCCCTTTTTGCGTATATGTGATAATTTTTACTCTTATTGACAGCAACGATTTTCGGCTTCGGCGGCGCCGGGGTGGGCCGCCCGCAGTCATGCAGAATAAGGAGTATGGTCTTGAAAAAGTTTCTCAGCCTCATGGTGATGGCGGTTCTGGGCTCCGGCTGCGCGGTGATTGAGTGGCCGGGATGGGGGGCGGCGCCCGCCGGGCCCAGCCAGCAGGAAGCGGCCCGGCAGCAGCAGGAAGCGGCCAGGCAACAGTTTGACGCCGGGCAAGCCGCCTTTGACCAAAAACTCAGCGCCTCCCGGGGCTTGCCCCTGGCCCAGTTGCGGGACGCATGGGGCGGGCTGGACAACGGCCCCAGCCTCGACGGCCTGTCGGTCTTCCAGTGGCGGCAGACCGCCCGCATCATTCCGCCCGCCCGCGAAGGCGAAACGCCCGGTGCGACCCTGGCCTCCTGCCTGGCCATGTTCATCGTTCAGGGCGACGTGGTGGTGGACGCCACCTCCGAGGGCCAGTGTTTTGATTACCGCCAGATGCCCGCCTGGCAGCCTTTCGTCACCCAGTCCACCGACGGCCGCGTCGGCGAAGTGGCCGCCAGCCGGCAGCAATGACGGCGGCCAGCAACGGCGAAAACAAGAGTGCCCCGGCTTCAAAAAGCTGGGGCGTTCGTGCAGTGCTGAAAAAAATTGCCGTGGGGGTGGGCTTGGCCTCCTGGGGCGTGGGGCTCTGGCGATGGTATATGACGTACCCCCGGTGGATGCTTTCCGTGGTCGGTATGGTCGCTGTTCTTTTAGGCCTGCACTTACTGGTAATCCACAATTCAGCCATCATGGAATTTTTGTGGAAGCGGGGCCATTATCGAACCGTTGAATTTTTCATAAACCACCTGACAGTCAAACCCAACGAGAACGTCCAGGCCATAACGATCCTGGGCGACATCTATTTTTATGGTTTAGGCCGCGAAAAAGACTGGCCTCTGGCGGCAATTCAATACGAACTGGCGCTGCTGCTGGATACAGCCGCCACAAAAGCCATATTCAAAACCTTAGACCCCGAAATGGCCGAAGCCATGCTGCACCACTGGCCAGCCCCGGCCTGCCTGCTCAATCTGCAAGAGATCGCCGCAAACGACAACCCCCAAGCCGACCGCTTCCTGACGTACTGGGCGCAGTCAGTTCTGCCGCATTCGCCCTCTCAAAATAATCCTTCAGAATAGAGCATTTTGCAATTTACCTGCCTTTAGTAAATTGCAAAATACGTAAACATCCGGGCGCTTTTCATTTCATTCAGACTACCTTAACAATAGAAAAGCGCTCTAGCTGCCCAGCCGGACGCTTATAACGCTTCCAACCGCATCAGTTCGCGCAGCAGGCCCAGGCAATCCGCAGGCCAGGGGGCGCGGAAGGTTTGGGGCTGGCCAGTGGCCGGGTGAGCCACGGTGAGCCGCCGGGCGTGGAGCATTTGGCGCTGGAGGTGGGGCTCCAGGCTGGGGAAGCGTTTGACCAGGTCGGCCACGCCCCGGCTGTAGACGGGGTCGGCCAGCACAGGGGTGCCCAGGCTTTGCAGGTGCACGCGGGCCTGGTGGGTGCGGCCGGTGACCAGGGTGAGGAGCACCAGGCTCACCCCGGTTTGGGGGAAAAAACGCAAAACCCGGTAGAGCGTCCGGGAGGGGCGGCCGTCGGGGACTCCGGCGGCCATTTTGTGCCGCTGGGTGGCGTGGCGGCCAATGGGGCCGTCGATGGCCCCCCGGCGGATTTTCGGGCAGCCGCGCACAAAGGCCAGGTAACGCTTCACCGTCGCCCGGCTGCTGAAGGCCCCGGACAGTTGCCGCAGGGCCGCGTCAGTGCGGGCGGTAATCAGGACGCCGCTGGTGTCCTTGTCCAGGCGGTGCACCAGGCCGGGCCGGAAGCGTTCGCCCACCTCGGACAGCCGGGCGTCGCGGGCCAACAGCCCCCCGGCCAGGGTCGGCCCGCTGTGCCCCGGCGCGGGGTGCACCGCCAGGCCCCAGGGTTTGTTGACGGCCAGGACGTGTTCGTCTTCAAACACCACGTCCAGCACGACCTCGGGCTCCGGGAGCATATCGGTCAAGGGGCGGCGGGGGACGGGAAACACCACGGTCTGCCCGGCGGCCACGGCGGCCGAGGCCCGGGCCGGGCGGCCGTCCACGGTCACCAAGCCTTCTTTGGCCTGGCGGGCCAGCTGGGAGCGGGAAAATTCGGGGTAGCGGGCCGAGAGCACGGTATCCAGGCGGCGACCGCTTTCCTCGGCGGCCACGGTCAGGCTGACGGCTTCGCCGGGCGCGAGGCCGGAAGCCAGCCCGGCCCCCGGGGCGGCCTTGCCATCGCTCTCAGCCTCGCCGCAGGGGTCTTCGTCCAGCGGCAAAACATCGTCGTCGCCCTCCTCCGGCGGGGGCGGCAAGAGGCCGAGGGCCTGTTTTCGCGCCTTAACCTGGTCGCGGGAAAAACGCCTCTTCACGGTTTTGGGCCCGCCGTCTTGGCCGGGGGGAAAAAGCCCTCGATTTCCGCCGCCACCTCGGCCTCGCCGCGGCCGCAGGCCAGGGCCAGCTCGGTCACCAAAAGCACTTTCACCATGTCCAAAAGCTTGCGTTCGCCGAAGGACAAATCTTTTTCGGCCCGCATGGCCAACAGTTCGCGCATCACCTCGGCCACTTCCAGGGGGGAGCCGGTTTTGACTTTTTCCATGTATTCACGGTGCCGCCGGTTCCAGTTGGTGGTATCGGGCAGTTTGCGCGGCGTTTTGAACACTTCATACACTTTGGCCACTTCGGCCTTTTTGATAAGCGGACGCAGACCGATCTCGGCCACGTTTTGGGCCGGTATCATAATTTTCATGCCGTTTTCCAGGATGTGCATAACAAAAAAGTCATACACTTTATCCCCGACGGGCCGCTGCTCCACAGCCTCAATGCGTCCCACGCCATGAGCGGGATACACGGCTAAATCTCCAGGTTTCAAACGCACCGCAAACTCCTTCCACTACAGCAATATATTTTAGCAAAGTAAATGTCTCCTGTCAAATTTTACAAAATTTTCACCGATCATAGCCGCCCGTCCGGCGGACAAAATGTTCCTCTGCGAATGGCCGGATATTTGCATTACAGGGGTCGGACAAGAAGATTTTGCCCACCTCACTCATGTGAAGCAGAGAGGAAGAGCCGATGATATACCGCACCGCACACCGCAGCACCTACCGCAACCTCAACCAGAACTTGGGGATGCTGAGTTACCGCATTGCCCAGCTCCAGAACCAGATCGCTTCCGAGCGGCGCATCAACACGCCCTCAGACGACCCCACGGGAGCCGCCAAGGTGCTTGATATCCGCAGCCGCCTCTCCAGCATCAACCAATACGGCACCAACGTGGCGGTGTCCGACGACTGGCTGCGGCAGTCCGGCAACGCCCTCCAAAGCCTCACGGACACCCTGAACAAAATTTACGTGGATACCGAGCAGGGGGCCACCGACACCTACAGCGATACCCAGCGGCAGATTCTCATGGACAGCGTGAACGGCCTGTTTCAGAACCTCATCCAGTTCTCCAACCAGGACATCGGCGGCAGCTACCTGTTCGGCGGCCAGCGGGTCACCACCCAGCCTTTCGCCAGCCAGGTCGAGGCCCAGAAGGTCATCGCGGGCTGCCAGAACTCGTCAAAGTGGACGGGCAAAGTGACGGGCTACGGCGACCCCACCTTCAGCAACCGGCCGGACTTGCCCATCCACAGCCAGGATTTCCTCATTGAGGTCGTCCAGGCGGGCGGGGTGGATTCCCGCTATTTCAGCAAAAGCTCGCCGCTCCACAGCGGGCAGATTAAGGGGCCGGGCTACGGCTTCACCTTTGAGGCCACCGACCCCAAATATAATAACAGCGAAATCAGGTTCGTCACCGGGCCGGAAAACCGCCTGACCATCGGCTCAGGCGCGAGCGGCATTAAGTTTGGCGGCACGAGCGCGGGCGTGAACGTGCAATACGTGTACGGCGATTCCACGGGCACCACCGCCAGCTGGAGCGCCTCCAGCAACACCATCATCGTCAGCCTCCAAACCGAGCCCGCCGTTATCGACGAGACCGCCATAGGCACGGGCACGAGCGGCATCAACTTCGGCGGCACGCTGAAACCCGTGAACGTGCAATACGTGATGGGCACGTCCGCCGGAACCACGGCCACCTGGAACTCGGGCACCAACACGCTGGTGGTGAGCCTGGAGACCGACGGCGGCACGCCGCCAAAATCCGTGGCCTCGGCAGGCGGGGTCATGGACGCTCTTTCGGCCCTGGAGACCGCCGACCCCACCGGCTTCGGCGCCGCAGTCGTGTCCAGCGCCTTCACCTATGCCGCCATGTCCGCCAGCAACACCACCGGCATTGCTTTACCCGGCTCTATTTCCTTCAACAACCCCGGCAGCAGCACCCCCGTTTCCGTGGCCTCGGCCGGGGCGGTGTGGGACGCTTTACAGGCCCTGGAGACTGCTGACCCAGCCGGATTCGGCGCAGTAGTCGGAGCGGGCGACATCACCTATACCGCGCCCGCCGACCCCGCAGGCATTGTTCAGCCGGACAAAATTACCTACAACAACGGCACCAGCGTTGTGGTGGACGGCGACCGAATCACCGTGTACCTGGAACGCGACAACCTTGACCCGCCAGCAAGCAGCGGGGCCATCATCGCCACCGCTGAGGATATCTACGACGCCCTGGCGGCCAATGCCTCCGCCGCGGCCATGATTACGGTGACGCTCAGTTCGGGCAGTTCCGCCATGGTGGTCACGCCCACCCCGGTCTACACCGAGTTGGAAGCCGGGAAGCCCTACACCCTGGCCCACACCACGGTTGACCCCACCGGCACCCAGAACGCCCTGGACTGGTCAATCAAAAACGGCTCCCCCTTTATGGGCGTGCCCGGCAACCAGTTCAACGTGTCCTACGTGGTGGACAAGCCCCTGAACAACAGCGCCTATGTGACCTTCGACACCTCGGGGGCGACCAGCGGGAACATCACGGTGCACCTGGCCGTCAGCGCGGCGGTGTATGAAAAAATCTTCATCCAGGTCTATAACGACCCGGGCAGCGGGGCCTACAAGGACGCGCACAAAGCCGCCGAACTGGCCACCGCCGCCGGCATCCAGACCACGGCCAACGATGTGGTGAATCTGGTCAAAAACTCCGCCCCCCTCAACGAATATGTGGACGTGGCCCCGGCGGACGGCAACTCCGGCGAGGGCAAAGTCAACGTCACCGGCCCGAAGGATTTTAAAGACGGCTACGACCAGCCCGCCCTCTTCCGCGTCTCCCAGGACGGCGGCAAAACCTGGGGCCCGCCCATGAGTTACGGGGCCAGCGAATATTTAACCGGCGACAAGTTCCACAACGCCTACCTCGGCCACGCCTCCATGACCACCGGCATGGCCGGGAAAGGCAACGACCTGGTTTTCACCGCCAAGCAGATGGGCACCTGGGGCAATGACCTCAGCGTGGAATACAACCTCACCCACAACAAGCCCTCCCCCCTCTCGGTCACCGTGGGGCCGGAGACCTGGAACATCTGCGTCAACCTGGAAGTGGACGCGAACGGCAACATTCTCTCCACCGCCGACGATATTATGAAAGCCATCAACAACCACCCCGTGGCCAACCAGATGGTCACCGCCGACCTGGCCAATTACCACGAGGGCGGCAGCGGCGTGGTCAAACCCATGGAATGCACCAAACTGAGCGTGGGCGAGCCGTATGAAATAGACGGCAAAACCATCATCACCCCCCTGGGCCACGCCACGGCCAACGTCAGCTTCGGCTACACCGCCGGGGCCCAGAAGTGCCCCAACATCATTTTCCAATCCATCAAACAGGGGCCGGAGGGCAACGACATCGGCATCCGCTACACCACCTCGGCCGACCCCACCTTCTTCGCCAGCGCCTCGGTGGCCAACAACAGCTACCAGAGTGAAACCACGGCCCGCTATGAAACCACGCCCGACGGCCAAAAAGTGCTGGTGGTGCACCTGGCCACCGAAGCCCTGCCCAGCTGCCCGGACGCGGAAAAATACCCCGAAGACTACAAAAGCTGGATCGAGACCTATCCCGTCTATTCCTGCACCGAAACCCGGGCCATTATCTCCACCGCCGACAGCGTGGTGGAGGCGGTCATCAACAAGAACCTGGAAGACCCGGAAAACGCGGCGGTCTGGCCCTCACTGGAACGCTGGCCCAGCGACGGCACGGCCAAGGTGGGGGTCACCGACGGCACGGTGCGGCTGACCGGCGGCAACAAAGTTGACGACGCGGGGAACCACGGCGTGAACCTGAAGTTCATCCCCGACGGCACGGCTTTGCAGGTCGGCGACATTTTTGAAGTGCCCGTGGGCTGGTATCGCGGCGATGAAAAGAACATGGATTTCAACACCGGCACCGACGCCCGCAACACCATGAACATGACCGGCAACAAAGTGCTGGGGGCCAACGGACAGGACGGCAACATCCTCGACACCGTGCAGCGCCTCATGTGGGCCCTGGAGCACAACGACACGGAACTCATTGGCAAAGAACTGCCCAAAATGCGGGAAGCCATAGAGAAGATCACCACCCTGTCCACCCAGGTGGGCACCCGGCAGATCCGCAACCAGTTTATGCTGAACAATTTGGAGCAGGCCCAGTTCAGCTCGGAAAGCCTCCTCAGCGGCATTGAAGACGCGGACTTTTCCCAGCTCATCACCGACCTGAAAAACGCCCAAACTGTCTACGAAGCCTGCCTCGGCGCCACCGGCCTCACCAGCAAAGTGAGCCTCTTGAATTACATTTAGAGTATTTTTCAATTTACCTGCCTTTAGTAAATTGCAAAATACGCACACATCCGGGCGCTTTTCATTTTTCGCATATGACCTTGAAAGAGAAAAGCGCTCTAACCAAGGCCCGGCTCATGAAAACAACGAGGCCCGGTTTACCGCCGGGCCTCGTTTTGTCGTGCGTTGCGCTTCGCTTACGCGCTCTTCTCCACCGGCAAATTCTTGCGGATGCTCTCGCCCACGGCGACGACTTTGTCGAGCAGGATGGGGAAATTTTCCTGCACGTAGACAAAGTCGGAAGCGTGGACGGCGGCTTCCAGGCCGATGCTCAGGTTATAAATTTCCAGGCAGCTCACATTGCCGGAAACGCCTTTCAGCGCGTGCAGCTGCTCGCACAATTCCTCAAGGTTCTGCTCCGCGTACAGCTGCGGCAGGAGCGCGCCGCTTTCGGACAGGCTTTTGGCAAATTCATGCAGCACTTTGCCGTAAAAGGTTTTGTCGCCGCCAAAGCGCTGAAGCCCCTTTTCCACGTCAATGCCGTACACGCCGCCGAGGCCGCCAGCCGCCTGGGCCGGGGCGGCCTCCGCCGGGGCCTGGTGCTTTTCTTTGGGAATCCACTTGCGCAAAATCCTGTCCAGTTCGTCCAGTTCAATCGGCTTGGAAATGAAGTCGCTCAGGCCGGCCTGCAGCAGCATCTCCCGCATCCCGGAAACGGCGTTGGCCGTCAGCGCGATGATGGGGAGATTTTTCAGCCTCGGCAGCCCCAGGCTGCGGATTTTTTTCGTGGTTTCCACGCCGTCCATGCCCGGCATCATGTGGTCCATAAACACAAAGTCATAATCGTTTTGCAGCACGGCCTCGATGGCGTCCATGCCGCTGGAGACCGTGTCCACCTGCACTTTGTAGGGCATCAGTAAGCCGCTGATGACCATCAGGTTCGCGTCCACGTCGTCCACGGCCAGAATGCGGCCCTCGGGGGCCACAAAGCGCACCTCTTTGCTCTTGCTCTCGCTCTCCAGGCGTTTGTTGAAAGCCTCGGAGGCGTTTGCCAGCGGCCTGTAGTTATGCACTTCCTGGCGCAGGCGCACGGTGAACACGCTGCCCCGCCCGTATTGGCTTTGTATGGAGATGTCGCCCCCCATCATGTCCACCAGCGTTTTGGTGATGGCCAGCCCCAGGCCGGTGCCCTCCACCTTGCGGTTGGTGGTGGTGTCCACCTGCGTAAAGACCTCGAACAGCTTGCCGATGTCCTCTTCCTTGATGCCGATGCCGGTGTCGGAAATGGCGAACACGGCCATGCCGCCTGTTTTCTCCTCGGCGTCGAATTCAAAATCGGCCGCCAGGGCGATGGAGCCTTCGTTGGTATATTTCGCGGCGTTGGTCAGGAAATTGAGCAGCACCTGCCGCACCCGCGTTTCATCGCCGTACAAATGGGAGGGGAAAGCCGGGGAGATGTGCATCCGCACCTCGATGGGCTTGTCGGACACGCGCACGCGCATCATGGAGACCAGGTCGTACACCAGCGAACCCACGTCATATTCCGCGAGCACCAGTTCCATTTTGCCCGCTTCGATTTTGGAAAAATCCAGAATATCGTTGATGATGGAGAGCAAGCCGCGCCCGGAGTGCAGAATGACCATGGCGTATTGGCGCAGGTGGTCGGAGAGTTTTTCCCGCAGAATCAGTTCGTCCATGCCGAGAATAGCGTTGAGCGGCGTGCGGATTTCGTGGCTCATGCGCGCCAGAAAGTCCGACTTCATGCGGTTGCTTTCCTTTTCCGTGTCCGCGCTCATCTGCGCGAGTTCCCGGAAACGCTTGGCCCGCAAGAGGAGGATGTACAGCACAGAGGTGATGATGATGATCAGAAGCAGCGCGATGCCCAGCGCGGATTCAGCCGGATAGGCCTCGAAAATGCTCTGGTCGTCATTGAGAATAACGGCCCGGCCCTCGTACAGGGACTTGGGTATGCCGAAACGGTCGGCGGCCTTTTTATCCACAATAAAGGTATTGAAGGCGGCCTCGCTCTCAATATTGCCGATGATCGGAATATCCGCCGGGTTCTCACCCTCCAGAATACGCGTGGCCATGTGCGCCGCTTCGACAATAAAGGCCCTGGAATAGGCCACCCGCCCGCCGACCACCCCATAGCCCAGGTAGCCGGACATCAGGCTGTACACCGGGACGCTCGCCGCCGCGCTCAGCCTGGCGGCCACCTCGCTTTCCGCCATGAACTGGCCGTTCTTGTCTGAAAAATAGGTGCCGATCAGCACCATCGTATTTTTGTCAAACCCGGCGACTTCACGCGCCATTTCCTCAAAAGTCTGGTTGCCGCTGGAGCTGATGGCCAGGCGGTCGCCGTATTTTTGCTCAATCACGTTCAGGAGCGCGGCCTTCACCGGGCTGGCGGAGGACGTTTCGTCAAAAACAGTGTACACGCGGTTAATGGCCGGGTTAAAATTGAGGGCGAATTCCACGGTCTCGGTGGGGTCGATGAATTCGCTGATGCCCGTGGCATAGGGGGCGTACTGTGAAATCAACGGCTCGGTGTAGCCGTGGACGCCGCAAAACACCACCGGCACGCCGTTAAACAGGCGGGTGTAATTCTCCTGCAAAAAGGCCAGCGCGTCGTTGTCCATGGCGATGATGACGTCAGGATACGCGCTCATAAAGGTGGAGCGCACATAGCCGGAGGTCGCTTCATACTGCCCCGGGCGAAAGTTGGTCTGCCGGAAATTCATGTTGTGTATATACAGAGAAACGGGGTGCTCATGAGCGTCCACGGCCGCGCGCAGGCTTTGCTCGGCCTGGTTTTCCCAAATCATCTCCGCCGAGTAGCTGGAGAGAAGGAAGATGACCTTGGAACTGTCCGCCTCCACGGATTTGCGGGCGCGGATCCGTTCAAGAACGCCGTTGGCCTGAATGGCCTTCAGCCCCCTGGTGAGCAGCTCGCCGATTTCGGGCTGGGAACGGTTGTACCAGCAATACGTTTCCGACGCGTCAAGCACCCCGGCCGCGACAATGCCCTGGGGTATGAACGGCGTGGAATCGTCATACACCGTGGCGATGAAGACGTCGGTCGTCCCGCCCGCCAGGAGCGCGAACCCGCTTTGCGTATCGGGCGAAATCACGGCGCTATCAAAATGCGACTTCACATAATTCGAATCAATGGAAACGCCCACGGAAAGGTTCGTGAGGTCGTCCCAGGAGCCGAGAGGCCGCGTGTCCGCCTCGCGCATGTAGGCGACATATTCCACCTTGCCGATGGGGATATCCACCCGGGCAAGGCGTTCCGCGTCATCCGTGTGCGTATATTCGGAGATGCCCGCCGCCAGGGAGTTGCTGCGCCCGACCAGCACCTTGTAGGAGTCCTGCCCGCTGAGGCGGGTCTCGATGGCGCAGCTGCCGCCTGCGGCGGTCACGGCGTTGTAGATGATGCGCTCAGTGGTCAGCGAAGTGCCGTTGGGGACAAAAATGGACAAAGGCGCTTCAGCGGCCCAAACAGGCCCCGGCGCGAAAAGCGCCAACACAGAAATGACAAGGGCAAGCGTTGATCGTATATTCATATCAACTTCTCCTAATCCGGTCAAAGTTTACCCAGAAATTATAGAAACAGCCCGTTACCGGCGGGTAGGCGGTTCGAGGGGGCGGGAACCCCGGCGTGCGCGCTCGGAAGAAGCGGAACGGTTCCGAACAGCCGGAGCCAGGCGCGTAGCTTTTCAGGGAACCTTTTCAATATGAGGTTATTTCATCAGCGGACAGCCCCTATATAATGGGGCAACGTGGGGATAGAGCAGTGTGCTTTTTGGAGAATCAAGCAGAGAACATCAGCGAAAACCCGGCCGCAAGAGCAACAAGGGCCGCGACAATCCGGGCACCCGAGGGAAAGAACCCCCGTGAAGAACACCCAGCTTATGTAACGATACCCCAAGGTACTCCCATTGTCAATAAAAAATGACTCAAAGACAAGTTTACCACGCCAGAGATAAAGAACTTTTACACCTTCAACGGAAGCGCACCTAACGAACGTACGCCCGGTCACACGTCCATCACCACGACCATGGGTCAGCAGCCCGCATGTTTTGGAACGAACAAAAGAGGTTCCTCAAAGCTCTCGCTATGGCAGAAGGTGCCGTGCAAAAGCTGGCCCGGTACCTGGGGCGCAATGTGCCTTGTTCCCATTGTCCTTTTTATGTGTATAAGGGCTGTCAGAGGGAAGAAGCGACAGCCCGGAAAATGGTTGACGTTTTGGCAGTGGGAGATATAGGAGAGGCGTATGGCCCGAAAAATGCTTTGCGCCGGAACGTAACCTATGACGGATATACCGCCGTCTTATCTTTGTATAAATTTGAAAATAAGGAGACGTGGCTTTTGACGGGCTGGAAAGACGGCCCCGTTGACGCGCCGGGTGCGGTTAACGCCCCCGACGATACGCAGTCGCGCCCCTCTGGTATACAGGACGCGCTGGGAGCAACGGATGGAAAGAGTATAGCACCCCTGGGCGTTGACGGCAAGCCCCTTTTCCAGAGCCGGGGCACAGATTCCGCCCCGCGCGGCTGGACGGACTTTTTGTCTGGCGGGCGTTGCGGGCCGCGCTGAGATTGGCGAATGCCGACAAGAAGGCGTTACGCGAGTGGGGCACAACCAATTCAAAGAGGGTGCCGGGCAATTGAT
>JAITVE010000337.1 GCA_031285975.1 Candidatus Adiutrix sp.
CAATGCTCTAAAACTAAAAGTGACTTAATAACCAATTCCAGCGAAATAGCAAAATGAACGATAGATACATCAATCTCTGACTCAAACGTATCAATTGCGCGGTCAAAAAATTTCATTGCGGAGTCAAATAATTCACCAAAGACTTTTTCTGAATAAGTAGTCATGTGTTCCTCCTTGCTCCAACCCTATTGGAGCAAATTTGGAGCAAAAAGTCAAACAGCCGAATTTGGAAATCTTCCAAATTCGGCTATCTTATTGATTTTACTTGGTGCCCGGAGCCGGAATCGAACCGGCACAGCGTTGCCGCTGAGGGATTTTAAGTCCCTTGTGTCTACCAGTTCCACCATCCGGGCAGGCAGGCATGGGTATTATTAATTGCTCCGGGCGGGATTGTCAAGTAGAACCTGCTTTGGGTCGAGGGCAGAGCAAGGTAAACATCCTGAAATTGGCGCGATTCCCTTCTCAAGCGCTTTTCTTTTTCAAGCTCATAGGCGAAAAATGAAAAGCGGAATGAAAAGCGGCCGTATGTTTGCGTATTTTGCACTGGATAGCAGAAACATCGCAAAACACTCTGCAAGCGGCTGGGTTACGGAGAGGCGCTGCGCGCCTTTGGGCCGCCGAATATGCAATAATGCTCAAGTGCGCACGCACAATACATGCACACTGCGACCCAGTATACTGCATCAAGTTTATACTGCGGCAAGTCTAAAACAATCCGCTGTTAACACGCATATACACAGCGAAACGCAAAGTAATTTGAGAATATCATCAATATTTCCAATTGACAATGCTTGCCGGGGGTAGTATCCTCAGAATAGCCGTTATCGGTCTGCGCAGGCAGGCTGGCGGCGCACATTCTTTGTTCCTCGCCTATGGTGGGCTCTTGCACTCCATCGCCCACGTCTCAATCTCGATCACATAATTTTACGGTCAGGCTGCGGTTGCGGCCTCTGTTGGCCATACGCCATGGCTGCGGCGGAGCGGCGCCTTTCGGGGCTCCGGTTCGCCGGTTGCCCGTCCGTCGGCTGGAGTATTTTGCAGCCGTCTTAAACGCGCAAAATGCGCAGGCATCCGGGCGCTTTTTATCACACGCGGACTTCATGTTGCAAAGCGCCCGCAACTATACATACTCTCCCAAGGCCAAACAATTTGATGCGCAAGGAGTTAGATCATGAAACTGGGTACCAAAATTCTTATGGGCTTCGGTGCGGCCTGCGTCATATTTCTGGTTTTGTCGGTTATCATCATCCTGTCCCTCAGGCAGGTTCAGGAAGGAACCCGGATGATGGAAGAGGAAGTCATGCCCATTGTGGGCCTGGCTGGCGACAACCAGTACTATATAACCCTTCAAGCCCTCTACGCCCTGGACTACAATTACAGCTACAGCCCGGACAGTTGGAATGAAGTCGATGCGCTTGAGAAAACTTTGGCCAAATACACCGTTGACCTGGATAGGAACGTCAATAGCGGCGTCACCGGCGGCATGTCCAGCCTGGTGGAATTAAACGCCGCCCTCCAAAAGGATTACGCGGAATTCAGCAAAGCCACCAACGCCATGCCCGCGCTCTTGAAAACGCAGCGGGACGCCCAAAGAACGCTGGACGAAGCCCACGGCCACCTGGTGACGCAGTTGGGTATGCTCCGCGCCAACCAGCAGGAAGTCATGACCCGGGAACTGAACCAGGGCGCGAGTTCGGAGGCCGTCGTACGGCGGGCCACCAGAATCAACCTTCTGTGCGCCATTGAGATGGGAGCCAGCGCCATGGCCCTGCTCACCAAAGACGCGCTTTTGAACAAAAACCCGGCCTTGCTGGACGAGGCCCTGGCGCACGCCAAGAGCGTCATCGACGATTTACAGCAATTCCGTGACGATTCCGCCATCAAGGCCGACCTGGACTCGGCCGAAGAGCTTTTGGCCAGCGCCAAAACTTCTGAAAGCCTGACCGGCGACCTCAAGGCGGCCCTGGCGGCCAACGTCGCTGATACGCAAAAGAGCGGCACGCTGCGCGGCAGCATTTTGCAGAACGTCACCGACCTGCGGCAGGCCCTGACCGACCTGAGCTCCCAAACCACCAAAACCATTGCCGAGGCCGTCAGCAGCGTGCTGATGACCCTGGTTATCGGCCTGGTCGCGGCCCTGGCGGTCAGCATGGTTCTGGGGGCGCTGATTACCCGCAGCATTACCCGCCCGGTCAACCGGCTCATCGACACCCTCTCTGAAGGCGCGCAGGACGTGGACAGCGCCTCCGGGCAGCTGTCCTCGGCCTCCAATACCCTGGCCGAAGGGGCCACAGAAAACGCGGCCAGCCTGGAAGAGACCAGCGCCGCCCTGGAAGAACTGTCGTCCATGACCAGCCGCAACGCCGACAACGCCTCGGAGGCCAACGCCCTGATGGCCCAGGCCACCGTGGCCGTGACCAAGGCCGACGACTCCATGACCAACGTCATCAAGGCCATGGAGGAGATATCCGTCTCCGGCAACGAGATCAGCAAAATCATCAAGACCATTGACGAGATCGCCTTCCAGACCAACCTCCTGGCCCTGAACGCGGCGGTGGAGGCGGCCCGGGCGGGCGAGGCCGGGGCGGGCTTCGCCGTGGTGGCCGACGAGGTGCGCAACCTAGCCATCCGCTCGGCCGAAGCGGCCAAGAGCACCGCCGACCTCATTGCCTCCACCATTGCCAACATCGCTTCCGGGCAGGAGATGGTCAACGTCACCGCCGAAAATTTTCGAACTGTGGCCAACCATTCTTCCAAGGGGGCCGAACTTTTGGGCGAGGTTTCGGAAGCTTCCAAGGAGCAGAACCAGGGCATCGGGCAGATCACCACGGCCATGGGCGAAATGGACAAAGTCACCCAGTCCAACGCCGCTTCAGCCGAGGAATCGGCCAGCGCCGCCGGGCAGTTGTCCCTCCAGGCCGGAACCCTGATGGAAGCGGTGGACGATTTGCGGGGCCTGGTGCACGGCGCGGGGAGCTCCCGGAACATTGCCAAACCCGCCCCCGCCAAACCCGCTCCCCCGGCAGAGCCCCCGAAAGCCCTCCCCGCCAAAACCTCTGTCAGCAAAGCCATGCCGATGGACGATGATTTCGACTTTTAGAGCATTTTGCAATTTACCTGCCTTTAGTAAATTGCAAAATACGTAAACATCCGGGCGCTTTTCATTTCATGCAGACTACCTTGAAAGAGAAAAGCGCTCTAACCGCTGGCCGTTTCCCCGCAATACAAAGCCCTGTCACCGACATCAAACTGCGCCGGTGACCGGGCTTTGGCAGTAGGTGGTGTAGGTGACACCCTGCTCCGCTATTTTGCCCCTAACAAAAGGCCTTAAAATCTCCCCGGCTTTCCGGGGTTTCGTAACCCAGTTGGGCCAGGTGTTTTTTCAGGCGATCCAGGCCCTCGGCGGCTTCTTCGTCGAGGTGGATTTTGCCGGTGTAAATGTCGTATTTGCTCCGCACTTCCAGGGGCGAGAGGTTGGGCATCATGACGTTGGCCCCAAAGTTTAAAGCCTTTTCGCGGCCCTGCGGGTCAAGGGTGCCCAGGGCCGTGGTGGCGGGCAAGAGCACCCTGGGCAGCATGAGGCGCACCAGGCCCAGAATGAACACGGTCAGCTCCGTACTCCCCGCCGGGTAGGCCCCCAACGGCGTGCGGGGGTGGGGGATGAAGGGGCCGACGCCTGCCATCTGCGGCGACAGTTTTTGCAGGAACAACAGGTCGTCCGCCAGGCTGGCAAAACTCTGGCCAGGGGAGCCCACCATGAACCCGGCCCCGACCTGAAAGCCGATGTCTTTGAGTTCGAACAGGCAGCGCTGGCGGTTGGTTAAACTCATTTCAGGGGGATGCAGTTTGCCGTAATGTTCGGGGTCGGCGGTCTCGTGGCGCAAGAGGAAGCGGTCGGCCCCGGCGCGGAAGTATCGCTCGTAACTCTCGCGGCTCTTCTCCCCCACTGACAGAGTGACGGCGCAGTCGGGAAAGGCAGCTTTGAGGGCAACGATGATCTCTACCAGCCGCTCGTCCGTATAATACGGGTCTTCCCCGCCTTGCAGCACAAAGGTGCGGAAGCCCAGGGCCCGGCCCAGGCGGCAGCGTTCCAGAATTTCCTCCGGGCCCAGGCGATAACGTTCCACTTCGCGGTTGCTGTGGCGCAGGCCGCAGTAGAGGCAATCGTTTTTGCAAAAATTGGTAAATTCTATCAAGCCCCGCAAAAACACCGCCCGCCCGTAAGCCGCGTCGCGGACGGCCCCGGCCCGCTGGGCCAGAGAGGCGGCCAGTTCCGGGTTCTGGTACGCTTCCAACAGGGTGATGAACTCACTTTTTTCCAGTTGGCGCTCCCGCTCCAGCCGGTCGATTAAAAGCCGCAAAGTGTTCACAGTCATGCGGAACCGTCGTTTTTGAACACGGCCATGGCCCGGTCAAGATAGCCGTTTAAGTGGGCCAGAGTCAGGCCGAAGTTAGTCATGGGCACGCGGGCTTCCATAGCTTTTTTCATGCGGGCCATGAAGTGGCCCCGGGTAATCATGCAGCCGCCGCAGCAGACAATGAGGTCGCAGGACGACAGGTCGTCCGCGAAATCGTTCCCGGCCAGCACCTCAAAGTTCAACGGCCCGCCGACTTTTTCGGTCAGCAGCTTGGGGATGCGCTCGCGGGCGATGTCGTTTTTCATGGCGTGGTGGGTGCAGGCCTCGGCAATGAGCACCTTGGCGCCGGGCTTGAGCCGGTCGATGTGGCGGGCCCCCTCGGCCAGGGGGTGGAGGTCGCCCTTGGCCCGGGCCATGATGATGGAAAAGGCGGTGATGGGCCAGTCCTCGGGGATGATTTTGGCCACCCGGCCGAACACCTGCGCGTCCACAATCACCAAATCCGGCCGCCGGGCTAAACTCTTTATCTGGCTTTCCAAGTCGGCAAAGTCGGCCATGGAGACCAGGCCGCCGTGGTCGAGAATATCGCGGATCACCTGCACCTGCGGCAAAATGAGCCGCCCCTTGGGGGCCTGGGGATCCTGCGGGGTCACCAGCATGAACAGCGAATTTCGGGGGAACAGCCCGGCAATGAGGGAGGGCTCGGCCGGGCTCTGGGCGGCCAGGGCCACCAGCGCGTCTTTGAATAGCTCCAAACCCTCCCCGCTGGCCGCGCTCACCCGCACCCTGGGCACGGACACCGGCAGCCAGTCGCCCTGGGCCGCACTGCCCGCCGCCAAATCGGCTTTATTTTCCACCACCAAAACGCGCCCCCCCCGGCTGGGCATGGTTTTCAGCCATTCCGCCTCCCAGGACTTGTCCGGGTTGGAAGCGTCGCAGACCAGCACCGCCAGGTCGGCCTGGTTCAAAATGGTTTTGGCCCGGCGGACTTTCTGGGCCCCGAGCTCCCCCTCGTCGTCCAGCCCGGCGGTGTCGATGACCGTGATGGGGCCGATGGGCAAAAGCTCCATGCTCTTACTGACCGGGTCGGCGGTGGAGCCGGGCACATCGGAAATGAGCGACACTTCCTGCCCGGTCAAAGCGTTGATGAGCGACGACTTGCTGACATTGCGGCGGCCGAAGAAAGCGATGGCCAGGCGGTTGGCCCTGGGGGTCGATTCCATATTTTCTCCCCTGCGCCGCCGAAGACAGCCCGGCGGCCTATTTGGAATAATTTTGACACAAGCACATCAAGTCAGGAATCTTATAGTAACGCCTTCCGGGCCAAGAAGCAATGGCGATGTGCCAAAACGCGGCCTTCGGGCCTCTCATATAGTGCCGCTGGGGCCGGTTTGAAATTTTCACCCAATATGTTGTGATTTATGGTATGATGATTAATTTTCATCCTGCGGAAGATTTAGGAGAAGATGGCGGATGACTGAACTTGACCCTCAACTGAACCGGCTGCCCGCAGCCCTGCAAAAAAGCCCCGTTGGGGCCAAAGTCCACCTGGCGGGCATCGGCGGCGTGGCCATGGCCGCCCTGGCCGGGCTGCTTTTGGAAGCCGGGGCCCAGGTGACAGGTTCGGACGGCGACGTCTATCCGCCGGTGAGCGATCTCTTGCGGGATATGAACATCAGCCCGGCCCAAGGCTACGGCCTGGAGACCCTGCCCGCGGACTGCGATTTGGCCGTCATCGGCAATGTGGTCACCCGGCAGTTCCCGGTGCTGGAAGCCCTGCGCGAGCGGCGCGTGCCCTATCTCTCCCTGCCGCAGGCCTTGGGGCAGTGGTTCCTCGGCCAGGCCCAGCCGGGCGCGGAGGGGCTGAAAAACCTAGTGGT
>JAITVE010000395.1 GCA_031285975.1 Candidatus Adiutrix sp.
GGCCTCGCGGGCCTTGAGCAGGGCTTCTTCCCTGGAAGCGAAACGGAAACTCCGGCCGGAGACATTCACCGACCAGGGCTTTAGGCCGCTTTCCACTTCCGCGACGGCCATAAGCAGGGCGGCCGGCAGTCCCAGGGCCTGGGACGGCGCTTCAAAGAGGGTTTTCACGTCATGATCCTCAGCGGCCTGGGCCTCCCCGGAAGCGGGCCAAACCGCCGGCGCCGAAAGCAGCGCCGCCAGGCAAAGCAGTGCAATTTTCATCAGGCCGCCTCCGTGCCCGGCCAAGGCGGGCAGTCAATGCCGTCCAGTTCGTCCGGGTCGTCAAGGCTTTCGTGGCCGGCGGGGTCAGGGGCGGCCTGGGCGCGGCCGGTTTTTTTGTCGGGCGGCCACAGGGGCGCGTCGTCCAGGAACAGGATCGACGGCCGGAGCGTCATGAGGCCGGTTTTATGCTTCCGGGGGTTATCGACGATCACCAGGCCATGCGCCGCCTGGGCGGCCGACCAGGCCCTTTCCAGCAAATTGCCGATGCGGCGGCCGCCTCCGCTGTTGATATATAAAATGATTTCTGCCCTGGGAAATTTTCGCCGTAAAATTTGGCCGGCCGTTTTCAGGTTGGAATCCAGGAAGGCCACGGCCGTCGGCCGGCCGGTCAGCCGGTGGACTGCGGCCCCGGTGGGGTAATCGCGGGCGATATAGATGTCGCCGCAAGCGTCCTGGGCGATTTTGGCTATTTTCCGCCACTCGCGGTGGCCGATCATCAGGGCCGCGCCGGAAGTTTCCGCGCCGGGCTCCAGCCGGGCCTTGCCCTCGCGGGGGATGGTCAGGAGCGTTTGGGCCTTGGGCCTGTAGCCGGCGCCCGTAAAGGCGGCTTCCAGGTCAACGCCGACCCCCAGGAGGTTGCCGTCCTTGTCCGCGGTCAGGTCATAGTTGGGCACGTCATGGTGCAGCAGATACCCGTGGAAGTCGCCGGTCTCCCGGGAGTTGAGCAGCTTGGCGGCTATGCGTTCCAAAACCTGAGTCCGTTCTTCAACGGCAATGGGATTTTCTTTCTTGGAGGACATGAGAGTTTCCTTTCTTGGGCTGGCCTTGCGAGGCCAATCTTGAAATGCGAAATAATGTAAGCTACGGTTTTTCCGTTCCATCCCAGAGCCAAACAGGCGCCGCCGTTTGCAGGGAAGCCAGCGGAATCAAGCCGAAATGACGGCTGTCGAAACTGCCGGGATGTTCCTGGGAAAGGACGAGGGCCATGCCGTCAGGGATGAAGCCGCCCTTCAATAGCGATGGCGGGAGATCGCGCCCCAGGCGGTCGCGTTCCGGCCGGGCCGTGCCGGGAAGCGGGCGGCCGTTCAGCGCCAGCCCGGCCGGGGTGATTTCCACATAGTCGCCGGGCACACCCGCGAGACGCTTCAGCAACGACTGGAGGCCGGAGGGGCAGGAACCGGCCGGGAGATAACCGCGTTCCCCGGCCAGCCCGCAAAATGGATTTGATGACTCCAAACAAAAAGTCACCAGATCACCGCGTCCGGGTATCGCGTCCGTCAGCCGGTATATGCCTTTGGGCAGGGAGGCGGTCAGGTTGACCCGGAAGCCCATGCCGAAAGCCAGACCGAGCATGAAGCTGACAGCGATCAGGCCCAGGGCGTATTTACACTTCCAGGAGTTTTTTGTATTCATCGAGCAAATCTCCATTGGCCGCTGTTTCTTGAACCGGGGAAGCCGGTAGCTCTTGGCTTTGACCGTCAGTAAACGGCATGGAAAAATACAGGGAATCCGACAGGCCGCGTGAGAACCCTTGGGCCACGCCGGGGGCTTTGACCTTGGCCCGCGCCGCAAAAACCGGGTCGATAAAATACAAAATCTGCCGCCCGTATATCGGAGGATTGCCGGCGGTGAAAATGAGCATATCGCCGGGAACCGTGTGCCCCGCCGCGTCCTTGGACAGGCCCGGCAGGCGCATACATTCGTCCGGGGTCAGGAGGGGCCGGGATGTTTCGGAGATGGACGTGGAGCGGGACTTGCCGCCCCTGGCCCCGCCGGAGATGGAGATTTTTTTATCAACAACCGTGGTGGTTCCGGCCATTTTTGACAAATACTCGGCGGTCTCCGGGAGGTTGGGGGCGTAGGCGATGCGGATGTGGCAGTTGGCCATGAGGGCGTTGTCCTGCCCATACACATGGCTGAGTTGTTTTGTGTCCTGCACAATGAAATAGCCCTTGCAGCCGTAACCAGCCATATAGGCGATGGCCCGCTCGACAATGGCCAGCTTGCCTAATGACGTAAATTCATCCAGCATCAACAGCAGGCGGTGCTTGTAGCCGGCTTTGCTGGCCCCGTCCTCAAACTCCATTTTTTCAGTCAGGCGGCCCAGCATCTGGGCCACGAAGATGCGCAAAAGCGGCCGGAGCCGGTCAATATCAGCCGGTGAAATCACCAGGTAGAGGTTGACCGGCACTTCGTAATTCATCAAATCGTTCAAACGAAAATCACAGCGGGAAACATTCCGGGCCACCACCGGGTCTTTATACAGAGCCA
>JAITVE010000007.1 GCA_031285975.1 Candidatus Adiutrix sp.
ATGAAGAGCTGTCGCTCTTCGGGGTGATGTGGTCAGAGCATTGCAGCTATAAAAATTCCCGCGCCCCGCTGAAAAAATTCCCCACCAAAGGTCCCCAGGTTATCCAGGGCCCCGGTGAAATCGCGGGCGTGGTCGCGGGGGGCGACGGCCTGGGCGTGGCCTTTAAGATGGAGAGCCACAACCACCCCTCGGCCATCGAGCCCTACCAGGGCGCGGCCACCGGCGTGGGCGGCATTATCCGCGATATTTTCGCCATGGGGGCTCGGCCCATCGCCTCCCTGAACAGCCTGCGCTTCGGCGGGCTTGACCAGAACCGCACCAAGCGCCTGTTGACCGGCGTGGTGGCGGGCATCGCGGGCTATGGCAACTGCATGGGCATCCCCACCGTGGGCGGCGACGTGTACTTCCACCCCTCCTATCAGGGCAACCCCCTGGTCAACGCCATGTGCGTGGGCCTGGTGGACGACGACAAAATCTTCAAGGGCTCGGCCACCGGCGTGGGCAACATCGTCATGGTGGTGGGGGCCCGCACGGGCCGCGACGGCATCAAGGGGGCCAGCTTCGCTTCTGAAGAACTGAGCGATTCCGACCCGGACAAGCGGCCCAATGTGCAGGTGGGCGACCCCTTCATGGAAAAGCTTTTGCTGGAAGCCACCCTGGAGATTTTAGCCAAGGATTTGGTCATCGGCCTTCAGGACTTGGGCGCGGCGGGGCTGACCTCCTCGGCCTCGGAAATGGCCGGGCGCGCGGGCAACGGGCTCTACATCGACATCGACAAAGTGCCCCTGCGCGAAAAGGGTTTGCTGCCCTGGGAGATCATGCTCTCCGAGTCGCAGGAGCGGATGCTCTTGGTGGTTGACCCGGCCAAAGTGGCGGAAATCGAAAAAGTCTTTGACAAGTGGGATCTCACCGCCGCCGCCATCGGCGAAGTCACCGGCGACGGCCATTTCACGGTGAAGCGCGGGGCGGAAATTCTGGCCTCGGTTCCGGCGGGGCTGCTCACGGACAACGCCCCGGTGAACATCCGCCCCACGGCGGAACCGGCCTATTTCCAGGCCAAAAAGAAGGCCGACTTCAGCGTTCTGGCGAATTACAACGACTGGACGGACTTGCTGAAAAAACTGATGGGCTCGGCCAACCTCTGCTCCCGCCGCTGGATTTATGAGCAGTATGACCACATGGTGGGGCTCAACACCGTGGTGCGCCCCGGCGGCGACGCGGCCCTGCTGCGCCTCCCCAACACCAAAAAGGGCCTGGCCCTGACCAGCGACTGCAACAGCCGCTACGTCTACCTCAACCCCAAACTGGGCGGGGCCATTGCCGTGGCCGAAGCGGCCCGCAACGCGGCCTGCACCGGCGCGAAACCCCTGGCCATCACCAACTGCCTGAATTTCGGCAACCCCGAAAACCCGGAAATTTACTGGCAGTTCGTCCAGGCCACCGACGGCCTGGCCGAGGCCGCCCTCGCGCTGGACACCCCGGTCACCGGCGGCAATGTGAGTTTTTACAATGAATACAACGGCCAGGCCATCATGCCCACCCCGACTATCGGCCTGGTGGGTTTACTGGATGACCTGGACGACCGCCTCACCGCCGCCTTCCAGAACGCGGGCGATGTGGTGGCGCTGGTCGGCGCGACCAAAGAAGAACTCGGGGCCAGCGAAGCCCACTTCCTGCTCACCGGGCGGGACGAAGGCGAAGTGCCGAGCCTCGACCTCGCGGAAGCCCGCCGCCTGAACGACTTCCTGGTGGCCGCCGCCAAAGGCAAGCTGCTCTCTTCGGCCCACGACTGCGCCGAAGGCGGCCTGGCCGTGGCCCTGGCCGAATGCTGCCTTTTCGGCAACATCGGGGCGCAGTTGGAATTGAAAACGGAGGTCAGCCCCGCCGCCGCCTTTTTCGGCGAGAGCCAGTCGCGGGTGGCGCTGTCGCTGGCGGAAAAGAACCTGGCGGCTGTGGAAACTCTTGCCCATCAATATAATCTGCCAATCGCCGTTTTGGGCCGCACCGGCGGCGAGGCTTTCCGGCTGACCGCCGGGGGGGCCGCCATTGAAGCGTCCCTGGCCGAACTGGCCGCTCCCTTCCACGGCAGCCTGGCCGAACAAGCCCAACTCTCCACCACTGAGGCCGAATAATATGACCTGTGATTGCAAAAAACTCCCGGCCTCGGCCGAAGGCCCGCGCTGGCGCGAGGAATGCGGCGTGGTGGGCGTGTGGGCCCCGGGGGAGGCGGTGATGAGCCTGGCCTACCTGGCCCTCTTCGCCCTGCAGCACCGGGGCCAGGAGAGCGCGGGCCTGGCCGTGACCGACGGCCTCCACATTGACGTGGAAAAAGGGCTGGGCCTCATGCGGGAAGCCTTCCGCGACCGTATGCCCAGCCTGAACGGCCACTCAGCCGTGGGGCACGTGCGCTATTCCACCGCCAGCGACAATCTGTATTGCGACATTCAGCCCGTGTTCGCCAGCTTCCACGGCGGCTTCATCTGCCTGGGGCTCAACGGCCGCCTCACCAACGCTCCCGAGCTCCGCGAAAAATTGGGTCAAAGCGGCTGCGTCCTCCAGACCACCGCCGATGGGGAAACCCTGCTCAACCTCGCGGCCCGCTCGGAAGCCAAGGGCATTGAGGAAAAAATCCTCAGCAGCCTGGCCCAGGTGGACGGGGCCTACAGCCTGACCATCATGACCGGCGACCGCCTGATCGGCGCGCGCGACCCCTA
>JAITVE010000011.1 GCA_031285975.1 Candidatus Adiutrix sp.
CAAGCTGGAATTTCTCAGCCAGCAGCTTTTGCGCGGTTAGGGCTGATCGTCATAAAATTCAAGGCTGTACAGTCAAAGTGTGAAGTGGTTCATGACTGTCGGCCCGAAATTGTGTTGTGGCAACCCGATGACCGGACGGTCATCGGGCGGCGTTGTTTGCGCGGCGGGTATTCCGCGCAAATGCGTTGCATTATAAAAATAATACTCTGAAATTGTAAAGTATTGCATGACTCTTATTCCCGAACACATCGCCAAATTGTCCCCCTATGTCCCCGGCCGCCTCATTGAAGATGTGGAGGCCGAATTGGGTCTCACTGGCATCATCAAGCTGGCCTCCAATGAAAACAGCCTCGGGGCCTCCCCCAAAGCCCTGGCCGCCATGCGCCGGATATTGGACGGCGTGAACCGCTACGGCGACGCCGACAGCCGGGCCCTCAAGGAAGCCCTGTGCCGCAAGTTCGGCTTCGACCCGGCCACGGTGGTCACCGGCAACGGTTCGTCGGAATTCATCCTGGTGCTGTGCCACACCTTGCTGGATAAGGGCTTGACAGCCATCATGTCCCGCCCCAGCTTCACCCTCTATGCCAAAAACGCCCAGGCCGCCGGGGCCGAGGCGCTGGAAGCCCCCCTCACCGCCGACTACGGCCACGACCTGGCGGGCATATTGAAAATGGTTGACGAGCGCACCCGGCTGGTGTTTTTGGACAACCCCCTGAACCCCACCGGGGCCTATATCGAGCCCGAGGAACTCATGGCCTTTCACCGGGCCTTGCCCGAAAAGGCCGTGCTGGTGGTGGACGAGGCCTATGTGGAGTTCGCCCGCAAACCCAAGGCCGACTGGCGGCCGCTGCTCCAGGCGCCGGGGCGGCTGGTGGTCATGCGCACCTTTTCCAAAGCGTATGGCCTGGCCGGGCTTAGGGCCGCCTATGCCCTGATGTCGCCCGCCCTGGCCGCCGTGGTCAACAAAGTCCGCCAGCCCTTCAATATGAACAACCTGGCCCAGGCCGGGGCTGCCGCCGCCCTGGACGACGACGAGTTCGTGGAAAAAACCCTGGCCATGACCTGGCACAGCCTCGACACCCTGGCCGCTGAATGCACGGCCCTGGGCCTCACCCCGGACCCCACGGAGGCCAATTACCTGATGGTCGGCCTGGGCGGGCGCACCGCCGACAAGGTGTTCCAGGCCATCCTTCGCCGGGGCGTGATCACCCGCTCCCTGACCTCCTTCGGCCTGACCCGCCACCTGCGGGTCAACGCCGGGCTGGAATCGGAAACCGCCGCTCTGGTCAATGCTTTCCGGGAAGTTTTGCAATGATTCCCCCGTGCCGCCCATGATCTGGCGTTTGCGGAATATCGACCGGGGCCGCGCCGCCGCCCTGGCCCAGGCCCTCGGCCAGCCCTTGAAACTGGGCGAGTTCCTGGCCGCGAGGGGCTTCCGTGAGGCGGAAGAGGTGAAAACCTTTATCCGGGCCGACTTGAAGAGTCTGCCCCCGCCCGCCAGCCTCACCGACATGGACAAGGCCGCCGAACGCCTGGCCCGCGCCCGCCGCGAGGACGAGTTGGTGGCCGTTTGCGGCGATTATGACGCCGACGGCCTCACCGCCGCCGCGCTTCTGACGCGCGGCCTGGGCGAGCTGGGCCACCGCACCCTGACCAGAATCCCCCACCGCCTCACCGACGGCTACGGCCTCAAACCCAGCGTCATGCAAGGGTTGGCCGAAAAGGGCGTCACCCTCGTCGTCACTGTGGACAACGGCATTTCCGACAGCGAAGCCGTGGAGGCCGCCGTCCAATCCGGCATCGACGTCATCATCACCGACCACCACCACCTGCCGCCCGAACTGCCCCCGGCCGTGGCCATCGTCGATCCCCACCGCGACCCTCTCTGGCGCGACCATCCCCCCGCCGGGGTGGGGGTGGCCTTCCTGCTGCTCTGCGTTCTGAAGCGGCTGTATCAGCAAAACGGTTTGCTGGCGGCGGGGGAGGGCCCGTCCCTCATGGACTACCTGCCCTTGGTGGCCATCGGCACCGTGGCCGACCTGGCCCCTCTGGTGGGCCCCAACCGGGTGCTGGTGCGCCACGGCCTGGCCTTCCTGGGGACGTCCAAGCAGCCCGGCCTGAACGCCCTGAAAAAAATCGCCCGCATCAGCGGCGAGCGCGTCTCCCCCCGTGACGTGGGCTTTCGCCTGGCCCCGCGCCTGAACGCCGCCGGCCGCCTCGGCAGCGCCGACCCGGCCCTGGAACTTTTGCTGGCCGATGACGAGCGCCAGGCCCAGCGTCTGGCCACGAAACTGGAAGAGCTGAACCGTGAGCGTTACCAGGGCCAGAACCGCCTCTGCGCCGAGGCCCTGGAACGCCTCGAAGAAGAAATCTCGCCGGATCGCCGCACCGTGGTGCTGGGCGGCGAAAACTGGCCGCGTGGACTCTTGGGCCTGGCCGCCTCCCGCGTGGCTGAGAGCGCCCAGAAGCCCACCGTGCTTTTCAGCCTGGAAAACGGCCTGGCCGTGGGCAGCGGCCGCTCCGCCGGAAATTTCAACTTATATAAAGCCCTCAACGCTTTGCGGCATCTGTTCATCTCGTTTGGCGGGCATTCCCAGGCCGCAGGGATGACCCTGGAAAGCCATCTGCTGGACGAATTTGCCGCCGGTCTGGAAAACGAGGCCCAGGGCGAGCCGGATTTTCAGCCCGAAGCCGAGTTGCTCATTGATATGGAAGCCGGCCTGGGCGACTTGGGCGGCCTGGCCCGCTCCCTGGCCGTGCTGGAGCCCTTTGGCCAGGGCCACCCGGCCCCGGTGCTGATGGTGCGCTCCGCCAAAATAGCCGAAGCCCGCCCCACGGATTCCGGCGGCGAGAGCCACATGAAGATGGTTCTGGGCGAAGGACTGAACCGCCAGTCCGTGGTGGGCTTCGGCCTGGCCTCCCGTCTCTGCGAGGTGCAGCGGGAGATGGACGTGGCCCTGACCCTGGATATTTCCGAATTCCGGGGGCAGCTTAACCCTGCCTGGCGGCTGCTGGATTTTCGGGCCCCGGAGGATAGGTGAGTAGATGTCATGGGTGCATGACAATATAATCGCTTCATATCTGGTGGACTTTGCCAATGAACGTTTACTTCTGAAAACACAATATTACGATGAGAGCGAAATTTGTGAAAATATTGATGTGATTTTTGAAGGTTATTGGGCGCACCGGTTTGAGCATGAGCAGCCAGGCAGCATCATTTTTGATATTGAGGAATGCGCCCCGGCCCGTTTTTATGAGAGCGAACATGAATTGTTTGAAAAGAATAGAAACCATTGCTGGCCCATCGCGTATCAAACGCCAGATACCAGGACGGAATTGATGAAGTTCATGCGGGATAATGGATACAAAGTGTTTGAAATCCTTTCTTCCCTCGGGCTTTGCGGCTGGGTTATATCGCAGCGCATGGAAATTGTGGTTTCGGAAGCTGCGCGGCCTCCGGCTGGGCCTTGATATATTACGGTAAATCGGGTACAAATATATATATCTTCAAATTTGCGATGAAAATCAGGTAGGTTATGATAATTCTCAAAAGCGCTGAAGAAATTGAAATGATCCGCCGGAGCGGGCAGCTGGCCTCCCGCACCCTGGATTTGGCCGCCGGGCACTTGAAGCCCGGCCTCACCACCGGCCAGTTGGACAAGCTG
Organism: Candidatus Adiutrix sp.; assembly: GCA_031285975.1. Lineage (GTDB taxonomy): Bacteria > Desulfobacterota > Desulfarculia > Adiutricales > Adiutricaceae > Adiutrix. Next base: position 3,666 of record JAITVE010000011.1, read on the forward strand.
ATCCACGAGTTTATCATGGATCACGGGGCCATCCCGGCCACCCTCGGCTACCGGGGCTACCCGGCCTCAAGCTGCATTTCCATCAACGAGGTGGTGGTGCACGGCATCCCCGGTTCGCGGGTGGTGGAAGAGGGCGATTTAGTGAAAATCGACGTCACCACCATTCTGGACGGCTTTTACGGCGACACCGCCCGCACCTTCTGCGTCGGCGACGTCCCCCCCCAGGCCCGCCGCCTGGCCGAGGCCACCGAGCGTTCCATGTACCTGGGCATCAACGAGGTGCGCGACGGGGCCCGCCTGGGCGACATTGGCGCGGCCATCCAGGAATTCATTGAACCGCAAGGCTTTTCCGTGGTGCGCTACTTTGTGGGTCACGGGGTGGGCCGCGAGTTTCACGAGGAGCCCAGCGTGGCCCATTTCGGGCGGCGCGGCAAGGGGTTGAGGCTGAAAACCGGCATGGTCTTCACCATCGAGCCCATGATAAACGAGGGC
>JAITVE010000045.1 GCA_031285975.1 Candidatus Adiutrix sp.
CCCGTCGCGCACGGCCTTGCAGAGCATCAGGCACTGTTCCATAGTCACCGGCACGGTGCCGTCATACCCGAAGACCACCATGCCCATGGAGTCGCCCACCAGGAGCATGTCCATGCCTGCGGCTTCGGCGAAAGCGGCGGTGGGGTAGTCATAGGCGGTGATCCAGGCGCACTGCTCGCCCTTTTCTTTCATTTCCTGGAAATCCCAACGAGTGCGTTTTTTGGCCATTGTCTTACTCCTTAACTGAGGTGATCGCGCAAGGCGGTTGTACGGCTCTGCCGGGAAACACGCTCGTTTTCCTGACAGGCGAGCCGGTGGTCGAGCTTTTCAAAAAAGCCCCGGAAAACATTTTCCAGGGCTTCGGACAAGGTCAATAGAGTTTGTCGAGCACCACTTCTTTGTTGAAGCAGTATTCTTCCGAGGGGAAGCTGCCGTCCAAACTTTCGCTGTGGAACTGGTTCAGGGCCTGAACCATGTCGCGGCGAAGCTGGGCGAACTGTTTGACGAATTTGGGCTTGAAGTCGCCGTACATGCCCAGCATATCCTGAAGCACCAGCACCTGACAGTCCACGTGCGGCCCGGCGCCGATGCCGAGTATGGGCACCTTGCATTTGTCGCGCAGGAGCTTGCCGACGTTGTTGGGCACGCATTCCAGAACGATGGAGAAAACGCCCGCGTCCTGAAGGGTCAGCGCGTCGTCCAGGAGTTTTTTGGCGCTCTCCGGGGTGCCGCCCTGCACGCGGAAGCCGCCCAGGGAGGTGACCGTCTGGGGGGTCAGGCCGATGTGGGCCATAACCGGGGTGCCGCTGGTGACCACGGCCCCGATGGTTTCGGCCATTTCCACGCCGCCTTCCATCTTCACGCAGTCGCACATGGTGGCCTTCATCAGGCGGTTGACGTTGGCAATGGCCTGTTGGGGGCTCTCGTTGTAGGAACCGAAGGGCATATCGCCGACGATGAAGGTGTTGGGCGCGCCCTTGACCACCGGGCGGATGTGGTGAATCATGTCTTCCATAGTCACGGGCACGGTGCTGGTATAGCCCAGCATGGTCATGCCCAGGGAATCGCCCACCAGGATGACTTCGGTTTCGCTGTCGTTGACGATGGAAGCCATGGTGTAGTCATAGGCGGTCACATAGGTGAACTTCTTGCCTTCATCCTTATACTTCTGAAAGTCGAGGATGGTCATTTTTTTCTTGCTCATAATACACCCTTCTTGTCCCGAATTTTACGGGAGACGCTTGTTGGATATCAAAAGCTCAAAGTGAGCTGTTAAGGCTATGGTTTTGTTATAGCACGGTTGCCGCAATTTGGGCAACATTTCTCAGAACTGTTCAGCCCTGAGCGGCCTTCTTCAAAGCCTCGCGCCCGGCCTGGAAGGCCTTGCGGTTGAGCTCGGCCAGGTCGGGCCGTGAGGCCAGCTTTTTGCCGAACATGAAATCCATGGCTTTGTACACGGATTCCTCGGCCACGGCCTGGCTGGCCTCGAAGACCGCGCCCAGGGCGATCATGTTCAGCACCTTGGCGCTTTTCAGCCCGGCGGCCAGCTCGTTGAGCGGCAGCACGTAGTTGCGCACATCAGCGCGGCGCGGCGGATCGGGCACGATGGAGCCGTTGATGATGAACTGCCCGCCGGGGGCCACCATCTCTTCAAACTTCTCCTTGGACTGTAAATTCATGGCCAGGGCCAGCTGCGGCTTCTGCACCACCGGGGCCCCGATGACTTCATCGGAGATGACCACCGAGCAGTTGGCCGCGCCCCCGCGCATTTCCGGGCCGTAGGAGGGAATCCAGGAAACATTGCGCTTTTCTTCCAGCCCGGCCTGGGCCAGAAGCTGGCCCATCAGCATGATGCCCTGGCCGCCGAAACCGGCAAATATCATTTCGTGCATCATGGCTCAGTCCTCCTTGAAAACGCCGAGCGGGTAATAGGGTATCATGTGGCTGTCCACCCACTGGCCGGATTCCACCGCGCCCAGGCCCCAGTTGGTGGGGCAGGTGGACAGGACTTCCACAAAGCCGAGGCCGCGCCCGGCCAGTTGCAGTTCGAAGGCTTTCTTGATGGCCTTGCGGGTCTGGTTAATGCGGGCCGGGGTATTGACCGCCGTGCGGGTGACGAAGGACGGGCCGCTTAGGGTGGCGATGAGTTCGCTCATGCGCAGCGGGTGCCCGGCCAGGTGCGGGTCGCGCCCGGCGGGGCTGGTCTGGGTGCGCTGGCCGTCCAGGGTGGTGGGGGCCATTTGGCCGCCGGTCATGCCGTAGATGGCGTTGTTGACGAAAACCACGGTAAAGTTTTCGCCGCGGGCGGCCGCGTGGATGATCTCGGCCGTGCCGATGGCGGCCAGGTCGCCGTCGCCCTGGTAGGTGAAGACCACGGAATCCGGCCTGCCGCGCTTCACGCCCGTGGCCACGGCCGGGGCGCGCCCGTGGAGGGCCCCGACCATATCAACATTAAAGTAGTCATACGCCAAAATGGAGCAGCCCACCGAGGCCACGCCCACGGTGTTTTCCCGCACGCCCAGTTCGTCGATAACTTCCGCCACCAGCCGGTGAATGATGCCGTGATGGCAACCGGGGCAGTAGTGGGTGGGCATGTCGGTCAGGGCCTCGGGGCGTGAAAATACCAATTTCTCTTCCATAGTACACCTCACCGGCCCAGCAGTTTGCGGACGTCGGCCTCTACGTCGTCCAGTTGAATCATCACTCCGCCCGAGCGCCCGTGGAAAGCCACCGGGGCACGGCCTTCCACGGCCAGCCGCACGTCTTCCACCATCTGCCCGGCGCTTTGCTCTATCGCCAAAAAGCCTTTGACCCGCTCCGCCAGGCGGCGCAAAGCCTCCGTGGGGAAGGGCCAGAGGGTGATGGGGCGCAGCACGCCCACTTTCAGGCCCTCGGCCCGGGCCCGGTTCTTGACGGTGAGGGCAATGCGGGAGCTGATGCCGTAAGCCACCAGCACCAAATCCGCGTCCTGGGTGTCGATTTCCTCATAGCGCAGTTCCGCGTCGGCGATGCGCTTATATTTGGCCTGCAACTCCCTGTTGCGCTCTTCGCAGACCGCCGCGTTGAGGTGCAGGGTGTTGATGATGTTCTTGGGACGGCCTTTGGCCCCCACCGCCGCCCAGGGCTTTTCCGGGAAGCTGGTCACGGGCTCGGGCACGCTCACCGGCTCCATCATCTGCCCCACCACCCCGTCGCTCAAAATCAGCACGGGGTTGCGGTGCTTGTCGGCCAGTTCAAAGCCCAGGATGGTCAAGTCCATCATTTCCTGCACCGAGTTGGGGGCCAGGGTCAGCAGGCGGTAATCGCCGTGTCCTCCCCCCTTGACGCTCTGGAAGTAATCGCTCTGGGCCCCCTGAATGCAGCCCAGGCCCGGCCCGCCCCGCGCCACGTTGACGATGAGGCAGGGCAGATCCCCGGCGGAGAGGGTGGAAATGGTCTCCTGCTTCAGGCTGATGCCGGGGCTGGAGGAGGACGTCATGGCCCGCCGCCCCGTGGCCGCCGCGCCATACACCATGCTGATGGCCGCGATTTCGCTTTCGGCCTGGAGGAACACGCCCCCGGCTTCCGGCATATGCTTGGCGAAATACTCGGGGATTTCGGTTTGGGGCGTGATGGGGTAGCCGAAATAGTGGCGGCAGCCCGCCAGGATAGCGCCCATCGCGCAGGCTTCATTGCCCTTCAACAGTATTTTTTCACTCATAATCAACTCCCCTCGGCCTGCCCGGCTTCCCGGTACACGTCGATAACCACGTCCGGGCAGGTGCGGGCGCAGATGGCGCAGCCGGTGCATTCCTCGGGCCTGAGGCAGTCCACCGCCTGGTAGCCCTTGTGGTTGAGGCGATGTTCGGCAAAGGCCAAAATTTTCTTGGGACAGGCTTCAATACACAAGCCGCAGCCCTTGCAGAACTCTTCATGAAAGACGGTTCTGGCCATAGAGTGTTCTCCTTAACGCGTTGTGCGTTGCATCGTAATACTAGAGCGCTTTTCTATTGCAAGGTAGTCTGCATGAAATGAAAAGCGCCCGGATGTTTACGTATTTTGCAATTTACTAAAGGCAGGTAAATTGCAAAATGCTCTAATATCTCAGGCGATGCGGTTTGACCGCCGCCACAGGCCCAATTTCTGGGCCTCCTGAATCAATTCTTCGCGGAAATCCGGGTGGGCGATATTGATGATGCGCTCGGCCCGTTCCCACATGGAGCGCCCGGCCAACTCGGCCAAGCCCCATTCGGTGACCAGGCAGTGAATCTGCGAACGGGGGTCGGTGACCACCGCCCCGGAGGGCAAATCCGGCCGGATGCGGGATTTCAGCCGCCCCTCGGCCTTATCCATATAGGTGGAGGTGAGGCAGATAAAACTCTGCCCCAAAGGGGCCTGGTAGCCGCCGGTCACAAAGTCCAGCTGGCCGCCGGTGCCGCTGATTTGGCGGCGCCCGGCGGTCTCCGAAGTCACCTGGCCGCGCAGATCGACTTCCAGGCCGTTGTTGACGGTGACCACATTTTCGTTGGCGGCGATGATTGTGGGGTCGTTGATGTAATCAATGGGCAGGGTGCAGAAGCGGTCAAGGTCGGCCCGCATCCAGTCGTAAAAGGCCTGGCTGCCCATGGCGAAGGAAAACACCGAGCGTCCCGGCTCCACTTTTTTCACCCGGTCGGTGATTTTTCCGGCCAGGGCCATATCGCGGTAGGCGTCCACCAGCATTTCGGTGTGCACCCCGAGCTCCCGCAAATCCGAGCGGGCGATCATGGCCCCCACGGCGTTGGGCAGGGCCCCGATGCCCAGTTGAATGGTCACCCCGTCCCGCAGCCGCTCGATAATCTGGGCGGCGATGCGGTTTTCCAGGTCGCCGAAGGGCACGGGATCCAAGGTCGGCAAATCCGGGGAAGAGCCTTCCACCACCATATCCACCTGGCTCAGGTGGATGGCGTTCTCCCGCCCGCAAGGGACGGGCGGCAGCTTGTCGTTCACCTCCACCACCACTTTTTTGGCGGTTTCGCAGATGGCCGCGCCGGAAGCGTTGGTGAAGGAGAAATTGAAATAGCCGTTCTCGTCCATGGGGCTGACCACGCTGAAGCTGACGTCCACCTCTAAGCTTTTGCGGTAATACAGCGGCATGTGGCGGAAAATCATGGGGATGTAGGAACAGAGCCCCCGGTCGCCGAGCTTCCGCTCATAGCCGGTCATGTGCCAGCTGTTGTAGATGAAGTGTTCCCGCTCCGGGTCGCACTCCACGGCGGCCAGCGGGGTGACCCGCATCCCGCCGCGGATTTTCACGTCCGCCAGCTCGTCCCGCCGCAGGGCCAGGGCCGCGTCCAATTCGCGGGGGCTGGCCAGGCCGAAATGATAGTCCACCCAGTCGCCGCTTTTGACCACCCGGGCGGCTTCGGCGGCGGAAACCAGTTTACTCTTGTATTCAGTCCAAAGACTCATAAGCGCAACTCACTTGGGAAGTTGTTATGTCGGAATTCTATATTCACTATAATACCCCTTTGCGCCCCGGCCCGCCTCCAAGTTTATGTTTGATGCTTGTAAAATCTTGCGGGAATCTCAAAAATATTCCCCAACTTTTGATTTTTTGCGCCCAACTTTCATTATTTTGCGCCAAACGACTGTATTAATGAAAAACATGGTTGTCAAACCGAAACGGGTTTTATCAAAAAATTGGCATTTCGGCAAAAATGCGCTATACTAACAAAGAAGCATGGCCCCTGCACTTTTTGTTAATAAATGAGAAAAGTATGTCCTACCCCGTTCCGCCACAGCCCCCCCGCCGCCCGCCCGGCCAGCTGGCCTCCCGTTCCGGTCAAACCCGGTCTGGCCAGCCCCGGACAAAGCAGTTTTTTGACTGGGGGCTGGTGCACTGGCTGGTGGAGCCGGGCGGGCCCAGCCCCAAAGGCATCAGCGTGGGGGAAATCACCTTCCACCCCCACTGCGGCGAGCCGGAACACGCCCACCACAGCGAAGAGCACGTGCTCTACGTCATCTCCGGCCAGGGGGCCCACACGGTTAACGGCCGCCACTCGCCCCTCCGCAAAGGCGACATGATCTACATGCCGCCCTACTGCACCCACGCCATGACCAACACCGGCACGGAAGACTTGCTGCTGCTGTGCATCTACAGCTACCAGAAGGCCCCGGCCCCCCTCATGACCCCCGCCCCGGCGGCCGAGGATCCCCGCCCCGGCCTGGAACTGGCCTCGATTATCGACCCGAAAATCGTGGGCCCGCTGCTGGACAACCTCTCCCAGGCCCTGAAACTGAGTTTGCGCCTGGTGGACGAAGGCGGTCGGGAATTGATCGAAAGCGCCAAGCCCCCCAACCTGTGCCGCCACCTCTCCCAGTGCGGCGACCACTGCCGCAGGCACATTGCCCAGGCCATTGAAGCCCTGCCCGACCGCCGCTCGTCGCATTTCATGCACTGCTGCGGCCAGGTCAGCACCCTCATTGTCCCGGTGCTGTGCGGGCCGGAGGTCTGCGGCTACCTCAAGTGCGGCGAATTTTTCATCTCCCGCAGCGACCGCATGTCCATGGCCCAATACTTGGCCGAATATTCCGGCTTCCTTGCCGAGCCTGACCTGGACAGCCTCTTGAGCGACCTCACGGTGGAAAAAAAGAGCCGCCTCCACAGCGCGGTGGAGACGGCCTCAGCCGTGGGCAATTACATTGTGGAAAACGCCCAGGCCATGCTCCGCCAGCGGGAGTTGGCCGAGCACCGCCTCTCCGTGGTCAAAGAGCAGATGACCACCGCCACCCTGGAGCGGGCCCTCAGGGAGGCTGACTTCAAGCTTCTGCAATCGCAAATCAACCCCCACTTCCTGTTCAACACCCTCAACATCATTTCCCAGACTGCCTACATGGAGGGCGCGGACACCGCCGCCGGGCTCATCTGCAACCTGGCCGACCTCATGCGGGCCACCCTCCGCAAAGCCAACCACCTGGTGCCCCTGCGCGAGGAGCACTCGCTGTTGAAAAATTACCTGGCCATCCAAAAAGCCCGTTTCGGCGAACGCCTGGAAGTGTCGCTGGACATTGAGGACGGCCTGGACGAGGTGCCGCTCCCCATCCTCATCCTGCAACCGCTGGTGGAGAACGCCATTGTCCATGGCCTGGAAACCCGGCTGGACACCCACCGGGTGGAGATCGTCGGCAAGCGCATTCCCGGCGGCCGCGTGTCCCTGAGCGTCAGCGACGACGGCGCGGGCTTCCCCCAGGACAAAAGCCCGGCGGAAGCCGGCCTGGGCCTGAAAAGCATCGAGGCCCGCCTGCGCCACTTTTTCAACACCCAATTTACCTTTGACATTCAAAGCCGCCCAGGCCGGGGCGCCGTCATTGAAATCACCGTGCCGGACAAGCGCCCCGATGCGCCGGAACCGCCGGACGCGACCCTCCGGGGCAGCCCGTCATGAGCGCCCAGGTAAAACTGCTGGTGGCGGACGACGAGGCCGTGGTGCGCCGCTTCATCCGCGCGGTGGTGGAAAAAGAGGGACTTCCGGTCTCCGAAATCCTGGAGGCCGCCAACGGCGTGGAAGCCGTGGCCCTGGCCGCCCGCCACAAGCCGGACTTGGCCTTGCTGGACATCCGTATGCCCGGCCTAAGCGGCCTGGAAGCCGTGAACCTGATTATGAAGCAGCGCCACGACATTCGGGTCTACGTCATTTCAGCTTATGACGAATTCGACTACGCCCGCGCGGCCTTCAAAGCCGGGGTCTGCGATTACCTGGTCAAGCCCGTGCGCCCGGCCCAGATAGTTGATATTGTGAGCGGCGCCGTCCGCCTTCTGGAGGAGACAAGCCGCCCCCACGCCGAAGCCCTGCCGCCCCTGGTGCAGGCCGTGAGCGATTTTATCGCCGCCCGCCTGAACCAGCACCTGGCCTTGGAAGAAATCGCCCGGGCCGTTTTCGTGAGCCCCTGCCACCTGAGCCGGAAATTCAAAGCCCTGACCGGTCAGCCTCTCAGCGCTTTCGTTCAGGATCGCCGACTGGAGAGAGCCGCCGAACTGCTCCGCACCACCGATGAAAGCGTTACCGAAATCGCGGGGCAGGTGGGTTTCACCAACCCCTCATACTTCGCCACCTGCTTCAAAGCCGCCCACGCCCAAACGCCTCAGCAGTATCGGAAAATTCACCGAAGCCAATCCTGATCATTCGAACCTGATAAGGTTTGAATAAACTGAGATTGCAAACCTTGCTTGTAAAGACGGCTCAGACAAGTGGCGTTGCGGTTGCGGCGGGGGAAGAAGGCGCGGCACAATCGCGTTTCATCACATAAAATCCATATATTCTTCATCAGGCCTCCATGTGGAACGGATAGACTGTTCTTGCGTGTTGATAGTCATACTTGAGTATTGGGAGGCATGATGTTGTGGATAATCCTTGTTGTCCTGCTTGTGATTTTGGCCCTGGCTGGCTTGATGGCCCCGCATGACCGGGGCGATACTCTCCTTCAGCCTGAAAAACCGCCTCAAAAGACTCTGTTATACTACGTAGGCAATGGCTTGCGGATTATTGTTCTTCTGTCTTTTGTGGTGGTTTTTCTGTTTGCCTTGTTGTTTTCCTTGCTTCTAAATTTTCGTACCACTGAGTATTCTTTTAATATCCATAACTACAGCGACCGGGCTATCATCCTGCGGAAAGTTACAGTGCGCGGGGATGTGCTTTTTTCTGGTGAACACCGTCTTTGCAGTTGCCCTGGCCCGCAGTCACTACAGGCTGAAGAAGCTCAGTGCGGCTCAAACATCTTTGTGGACGGAGACTTTTCGTCAGCGCCGGGAAAGATCAAACTTATTGCGTATGATACGAAGCTGGAAAAAGAAATCCAGATGGAAGTGAAGTCGCCGCGCTACCCTAGGCACCCCTTCTGCCCTTTAGTCTCTATCGTGTATGACCAGGACGGCTTTCGGTATAAAAGTATGGGCTGCGGCTGACGCAAAAAAGAGCCGCTTTCCGGCTAGGGAACGCGGCTCTTTGGTGCGCAGGGTCAGGCGGAAATTATTTCTCAGCCTGGGCCTGGAGGGCGGTGATGGCCACGGTGTTGACGATGTCGGCCACCAGGGTGCCGCGGGAGAGGTCGTTGACCGGCGCGTTGAGGCCCTGGATGATGGGCCCGATGGCCACGGCTTTGGCCGTGCGCTGAACGGCCTTGTAGCCGATGTTGCCCGCGCCCAGGTCGGGGAAGATCATGACCGTGGCCTGGCCTGCCACGGGGGAGCCAGGCATTTTGGACGCGCCGGTTTTGGGGTCAACGGCGGCGTCGAACTGCAGGGGGCCGTCAATCGGCAGGCCCGGGAAGAGTTTTTCGGCCGATTCTTTGGCGATTTTCGTGGCTTCCACCACCATGTCAACATCCGGGCCGGTGCCGGACGCGCCGGTGGAATAGCTCAGCATGGCCACGCGGGGGTCAACGCCGAAAGCCCTGGCCGTCTGGGCCGAAATAATGGCGATTTCGGCCAGTTGCTGGGCGGTGGGGTTGGGGTTGATGGCGCAGTCGCCAAACACCCAGACCCGGTCGGCCAGGCACATCAAAAAGACGGAGCTGGCAATGGAGCAGCCGGGCTTGGTTTTGATGATAGACAGGGCCGGGCGGATGGTGTCCGCCGTGGTGCCGTCCGCGCCGGAGACCATGCCGTCGGCTTTCTTCAGCTTGACCAGCATGGTGGCGAAGTGGTTGCGGTCTTTCATCTGGGCGGCGGCTTTTTCTTCGGTGATGCCCTTGGCTTTGCGCAGTTCGAAGAATTCGTGGGTCAGTTCCGGTAAGAGTTCGCTGGTCTGGACGTTAATCAGCCGGGCCTTGGCCAACAGGGAGTTCAGGCCCAAATCCTTGGACTGCTTCTGGATGGCGGCAGGGTCGCCGAGGATGGTGAGGTCGGCGAAATCTTTTTCCAGAATGTCGTTGGCGGCGCGGAGGATGCGCTCGTCGTTGCCTTCGGGCAGCACGATGTGCTGTTTGTTCGCGCGGGCTTTTTCAATGAGGTCGAACTCGAATTTTTTCGGGGTGACGGCTTTGGGCTTCACCTGGCAGATGGTTCCGCAGGCTTTTTCCAACGGGGTCACAATGTCGGCGGCGGAGGCCAGGCCCCAAAGCTGCACACCGGCCAGGGGAGCCAGGCCTTTGTCGTCGGCGGCTTTGCCCGGATTCTTGGTGACGGTGGCCAGGGCGAAGACTTCGGCGAAGCGGTTTTTGTAGCTCTGCACGGCCAGGGCGGCGGCTTCCAGGTCGGCGCAGCCGCAGCCGCAGTCGCACTCGCCCGCCAAAAGAATCACGGGGCTGCCGAGGTTGGCGGCGATGGCCGCGTCCAACTGGGCCAGCGCGCCGCCGGTGGGCACCAGGTCGAGGCCCTCAATGACGATGGCGTCGAAGCGGGCGGCCAGCTTGCTGAATTTCTGGAAAACAGCGTCCAGCACCGCGCCGTCCTTGCCCTGGTTCAGGAAGCTCAGGGCTTCCGCACGTGTCAGGCCGTAGTAATCGGAAGCCGCGCCGGAGAGCCCGGCCCCGGCCAGGGCCGCTTTGAAGGCCGCGTCGTCGGCGCTGGCCACCACGGGCATGAAGAAACCGGCTTTGGCTCCGTGCTTTTTGGCGGCGAAGCCCAGAGCCGCGACGGCGGCCTCATGCTTGCCGGGAACCTGCCCAATGGCGGTTATGAAAAAGGTTTTCGACATTTCAATCTCCTGTTCCCTGCGCCGGAGCGGATCATCCCGACGGTTGAGGGCCGCAACGCGCGGCGTTTTGTAAGCTCGCAAGCCCTGGAAAGCCCGGAACCCGCCCCGCCTGCCGCGTGGCTGTCCCATCGTTATCCGAGCTTGAATAGTATGATAGATGCAATGGATTATTTTAGCCGAATACCTCTCAAATGTCCAGCCGTCAAGAAGAATTTTGCAGGGCGACCTCATGTGGAAAAATCACCCTGCTTCTGCCGCCTTTTGTGCCTCCCCGCCGTCATACCGGCGAAGGCCGGAATGACGAGGGGGGAGAGGCGGCGATTTTTCAAAATGAGTTCGCCCGCCGGGGTGACGGCCCGTGGGGGTACGTAGGGAGGTGATGAGGCGAGGCGGGGTAGCGGAACGGTGGGCGGGTGATACATATCGCAGATTTGACAGGGACGCGGCTTTCTGCTAATGATTTTCATCATATTTATAACACTGGAGACAAGTGAATTATGGACGGCGGCAAGAAAATTTTCATCAGTGATTTAACGGCGGGACGGGAGGCCGAGGGCCCCTTTTTGGTGCTCTCGCAGAGCGTGGGCCGAACGAACCGGGGCGGCGTATACCTGAACGTGGAACTCGGCGACCGCAGCGGCCGCATCCAGGCCAAGGTGTGGGACGGCGCGGACGTGCTGGGGGCGCGGCTGGCCGAGGGCACGGTGGTGCTGGTGCGCGGCTATGTGGACAGCTATCGCGGCAGCCCGCAGTTCGTCATCCGCGAGGCCCGGCCCCTGGCGGCGGAGGAATTCCACTGGCCCGACTACCTTAAAACTTCCGCCCGGCCCATGGCGGAAATGCGGGCCGAACTGTGGTCGCTGGTGGAAAGCGTGCCGGACGCCGATTTCCGCCGCCTGGTCTCCGCCGCCCTGCGGTCGCCGGAGGTGGGCGAGAAATTGTACTACCTGCCCGCCGCCAAGGCGGTGCACCACGCCTACCTCCATGGCCTGTTGGAGCACAGCCTTTCGGTGGGCAAAATGGCGGTGCTGATGGCGGGGCATTATCCGAAACTCAACGCCAGCCTGCTGATCGCCGGGGCGGTGCTGCACGATTTGGGCAAGGTGTGGGAGTTCAGCCCGCCGCCGAAGGTGGATTACACTACCCTGGGCCGCCTCAAGGGGCACCTGGTGATGGGCTCGGAATTTTTGGGACGGGTGGCCGCCGGGATGCCGGACTTCCCCGTTGAAAAGCTGGAACTGTTGCAGCATCTCATCCTCAGCCACCACGGGGAGCCGGAATTCGGGGCCCCGGTGCGGCCGCTGCTTCTGGAGGCGTTGGTATTGCACCATTTGGATAATATCGACGCCAAAATTGAGGCCGTGGATTCCTTCATTGAGGCCGAGTCTGACAGCGAAGGGTGGAGCGCCTACCACCGGCTTTTCGGTAGCTATTTTAGGCGCACGCCGGAACTGACGCTGGGCCACGAGGAAGAGGGCGAGCCGGAAAAGCCGCTGGAGCCCGGCCCCGATGCGGAAGGCGAGGAAAGCGTTGCGGCGGATGACGATTCTTCAGATGCGGGGCGGCTGTTCTGATGGGCTGGGGGCTGATGGGGCTGGAAAGCGTCACCGCCGCGCTGGAGACCATGATGGCCTCCGGGCGGCTGCCCCATGCTTTGCTGCTGACCGGGCCCCGAGGCGGGGGTAAAAATAGTTTGGCCCGGGCCCTGGCCGCCGCCCTGAACTGCGCCTCGCCTGAGGCGGGGGGCGGGCCCTGCGGCCATTGCCCCTCTTGCCAAAAAATCGCCAAAGACGTGCACCCCGACCTGCGGACGCTGGCCCCCACGGGCCGCTCCCGCCAGATAAAAATGGAGGACGTGCAGACGCTCCGGGCCGACATGGCCTTCCGGCCCTATGAAGGCCGGGTGAAGGTGTTCGTCATCCGCGAGGCCGACCGGCTGGGGAACGAGGCGGGCAACGCGCTTTTGAAGACCCTGGAAGAGCCGCCGCCGGATTC
>JAITVE010000142.1 GCA_031285975.1 Candidatus Adiutrix sp.
GGGGCTGCGCGCCCCTGGACCTGCGTGTCGGCTAGCAAAACTGTTGCGACCGTGTAGCGGCGCCACAACTCGCCTGAACGGCTCAGACAAGTGGCGCCGCTGTGGCGGTGTGGAGTGCCCCGCTGCGTAGCGTCTTCGCCGCCATGCTGGCGAAGGCCGGTAGCCGTGCTTTTCATACTATTACCAACTGGGGTGGCTGGTTCCAGGCGCGGCTTGTTTTTCCCGCTTGTGTCCGGGGCGGAGATTGGCTATTATGGCTGTTTACGGCCGACTTCAAATACGGCCGGAGGAGCACGCATTATGGGCCTCATAAAAGGAACTTTGTCTCTCACCCGCTACCGGGTGCGGGAAGAACCGCCGGAAATGCTGACCGACGAATACATCACCGAGCGGCTGGCCAAAAACGCCTTCGTGGACATTGAGCACGCGCCGGAAGAGCGCAGCCTGGGCTGGGTGGAGTTCATGAACCATCTGGACAGCAATTTTAACCCGGCTACCTACCGCTTCGGGGGGCTCCTGGCCTTTACCCTGCGGCTGGATACCCGCAAGCTGTCGCCCAAGGCCGTGAGCCGCTACTATATTATCCGCGAGGCCCAGTATCAGGAACAAACCGGCCGCCGCCCCAACAGCTTGGCCAAAAAAGAGCTCAAAGAGGCGGTAAAATCTGAACTCATGCGCCGCACGCTCCTGAGTACCGAGCTGATGGAAGTGGTCTGGCTGTTCCAGGAAAACGAAATCTGGCTGGCCGCCGCGGGCGAAAAACGCCGTGAAACCTTTGAGGAACTTTGGGGCCGCAGTTTCGGCCTGTCGCTGCAAATGCTGGTGCCGGTGACCACCGGCCTGGAAGTCCTCAGCGGGGAACTGCGCCGGGCGCTGTTGGATTCCAAAGCCTCGCCCGTCTGGCTTGGCTGAGGGGAGACGATATCATGAATGACGACCAATTCGTACTGGAGCCCGCCGCCTTTCTCGACCTGTGGAAGGACAAGCTCTTTATCGGCCAGGAATTCCTGACCTGGCTGTGGATTTATTCGGAAATCCACGGCAACTTCCTCAGCACCAAGGCCGGGGAGGTGGAACTGTGGTTCGAAAGCCGCCTGCATCTGGAAAGCGGGGAGGGCGGCGACCGCAAAAGCGTCACCTGCCAAATGCACGCCAGCGGCCGCCTGGAAGCTTCCTACGACTGGGCCGAGGCCCTGACCGCCCTGAAACGGGCCAAGAAGCTGACCCGCGCCCGCCTGAAAGTCAGCACCGAGGACAAGGAGTGGAGTTTTTCCCTCGCCGCCGGCACCCTGACTCCCCAGGGCGTAAAGTTCCCCAAAACCTTTGCCGCCAGCGAGGAAGAGGAAGACACGGATTCCGGCCGCTTTCTTGAGCGGGTGGCCCTGCTGAAAGAATTGACGGCCATAGTCGAGGCGCTGTTCAAGCAGTTTTTGGAAATACGCCTCTCCCCGGACTGGGAGCTGACCGAACTGCCCCGGCTGAACAAATGGCTAACCGAGCGGTGAGGGCGGCGGCATGAAGAACCCGGTTCTGAAATTTTTGTATCTCTTGTGGTATCTGCCGGTGCTGGTGCTGTCCACCGTGACGCTGGGGACTATCTGCGTGGCGGTCAGCTATTTTTCCGCCCGGGCGGCCCGGTTCCTCACCAACCTCGGCTGGGGGCACATAGTGCTGGATCCGGCGGGCGTCACCCTGCGGGCGACCGGCCTGGAGAATTTATCCAAAAGCGAAGGCGAAAAGGGGGGCGGGTTCATCATCTATGCCAACCACAGTTCCCTGACCGATATCCCCACCGTGGCCCTGGCCACCAAAAAATCCGTCTCCTGGGTGGCCAAGGCCTCCCTGGGGCGGATACCGTTTTTCGGCTGGGCCCTGGCCCGGGTGCATATGCTGGTGGATCGCGGCGGCGGGCCCGAGGCGGCCCGGCAAATGGTGGAGGAAGCCACCCGGCGGCTGGAAGGCGGCGAAATTCTGGCCATTTTCCCGGAAGGCACCCGCAACCGGGACTCTGAAACCTTGCTGCCCTTCAAAAAAGGCGCCTTTATTCTGGCCAAGCACACCGGCGCGCCCCTGGTGCCGCTGGCCATCAAAAACGCCGGAAATATCTGGCCCGCCGGGAAATATTGGCCGCAGCCGGGGGCCATCCGGGTCAAAGTCGGCCCGCCTCTGGAGCCCCGCCCCGGCGAACAGCTGGGCGAACTCACCGCCCGCGCCCAAACTGCCCTGCAGGAACTCCTGTCTGACGATAGCTGGTGAGCCCATGCACGAATGGACGGTCTACCGGCTGGCGGGCGATACCCTGCAAAGCATGGCCGCCGAATGAATGCGGTGCGCACAAACCCCTGGTGATTCAGGGCTGGCGAATTTCTGCCAGCAGAGCCGCGATGCTGGCCGCCACGTCGTCCGGGGAGCCGGAAGCGTCAATGATGTGGTGGGTGGCGGCGCGGTACAGCGCTTCCCGTTCCGCTACAACTTGCGCCACTTCTTCCGTTATCGGGCGGCCGGTCAGGCTGGGCCGCCCGAAGGCCGTGCGCGGGTCTGCCGCCAGGCGGGCCGCCAAAACGCCCGCCGGGGCGGAGAGGTAGAACACCAGGCCGCGCTCGCGCATGAAGGCCCGGTTGGCTTCGGCCAGCACCATCCCCCCGCCGGTGGCGATCACCAGCCCCGGTGCGGTCACTTCCCGCAAGGTTTGGCTTTCCATCTGCCGGAAAGCTTCCCAGCCCTCCTGCTGAATCAGTTCGGCCAGGCTGGCGCGGCGGCTTTGGCTGAGGCGCTGGTCGGTGTCCGCAAACCCCCTCCGCAGCGCCGTTGCCAGTTTTTCCCCAACCACGGTTTTCCCCGCCGCCCTGGGGCCGATCAAAAATATGGTTTTTTCAGCTTTCATAGCCGCCGGAGCCCTTCTTGCGCCGCAGGTCTGCGGGCCCGTCATTTTCCGATGTTAAAATGGCTGCTGTTTTAGTACAATAGCCATGCGAGACCGCATCGTTCTCCCCGCGTACCGAAACCCACCAACAATTTGTATTATATCGGCGATGGTGAAACTTGCAATTTTTTATATCAAATACTTGTAAATTTTGCGTAAGGAAACGGGTAGGCGGTTCGTGGAAATTACTCGTTGAAAGCCATATTCATGTCCGCAATTGATGAAAGTAGAGTTCAGGACGGAACCGCCCCAACCGCGCCGCCCCCCGCGCCAGGCCGGGAGGCCGCGCCGCGTTCGACGCGTCCGGGCTTCGTCAAAACCGGCCTGATGTCGGGCTATGTGTTTTTCCTGCTCTGGGCCGCCCTGGGCCTGGCGGCGGGCGTGGTGTGGTGCCAGGGCCAGTTCGGCGAAATCAGCCTCGAAGAAATCGCCCACACCCTTATGCTGCCCCTGAAAGGCTCGGGCGACGCCCTGGTTATCAGCGGGCTGAAAAGGCTCCTGGCCGCCGCGCTGGTCAGCGGGCTGCTGGCCCTGTTTGGCCTGTGGGCCTGGCGGCGGCGGGAGAAGCGGGGGGGCATGACCGCCGCGCTGCTGCTGGGGCCGCTGCTGCTGCTGGCCGCTTCCGCCGCCTTCGCCGCCCACAAGCTGGCGGCCGTGCCCTTCCTCTTGGGCAAAATCGACTACAGCACTTTCATCGACGACCATTACCGGGCCCCCAAGCCGGAGGAGATCGTTTTCCCCAAAACGAAAAAAAACCTGGTGGTGGTGCTGGTCGAATCCATGGAGGATACTTTCAGCTCGGGCGAACTGGGCAAGGTGCTGACCCCCTCGCTGCGGAATTTGCAGCGGCGCAACCGTTCCTTCAAAAAGCATTACCAGGTCGCGGGCACGGGCTGGACGGTGGCGGGATACACGGCCTACCTCTTCGGCCTGCCGCTGAAGCTGCCCCTGTCGCTGGACTGGAACCTCTATAGCCAGTACGATTCCTTCCTGCCCGGCGCCACCTCGCTGCTGGAAGTTTTCGAGCACCACGGCTATGACGTTTACCTGATTATGGGCACTGACAGCACCTTCGGCGGGCGGCGGAATTTGTTCCAGACCCACAGCCGCACCGTCAAAATTTACGATCTGCCCTACTTCCTGTCCCAGCCGTATAAAGAGAGCGAACGGCCCTCGGACTGGGGCTTCGGCGACGCCTTCCTTTACCGCCAGGCGCAGCGGATTCTGGGCGAAGCGGCCAAAAGCGGGCGGCCTTTTGTGGCCATTATCCAAACGCTCGACAGCCACATCAACGTTGATTCCTACGAAAATGACCATCTCAACTGGAAGCGCACCGACGAACTGGCCGGAAAATTCGCCGCCTGGCTGCGGCGGCAGAAATTTTACCCGAAAACCACTGCGGTTTTCGTTGGCGACCATCTCTACATGTCCCAATACTGCGCTAAAATTGAACTGCCGGAAATGGACAAGCGCACTGTCTACAACGCCTTCCTGAACCTTTCCCCAAGCTGCGAAGAACGGCGAGAAGCGCGGGCGAGCGCCTCTTTTCCTCTTTCGACCTGGCCCCGACCCTCCTGGAAGCCGTGGGAGCCGAGCCCCCCGAAGGCCGCTTCGGCCTTGGCCAATCCCTCTTCCGCAAACAGCCCACCCTGCTGGACGAATACGGGCTGGACGCAATGAACGAAGAACTGATGAAACGCTCCAAATTTTACGACAAGCTCTATTGAGCCCCTTCCGCTGGGGCGATGCCGCTACGGCGCTGGCCCGACTTCAAGCCGCTGGTAGATGCTCATTCAACCCGGCAGGCTTGAATGCACCGCGATTGCGCAACCGCGCAACGAACAAGCCGCGCAAAAAACCGAAGCCCGAATGGAAATCCATTCGGGCTTCGGTTTGTGAAAAGCGCGGTGGGTTTTGCGGCCTCCGCGTGGGGCCGTGGCCGGGGCTTCCGAAGAAGCCCGGCCTCACTTCCAACAGGGCTTAGTTGGAGGTGTTCACGCCGATGATGTAGAATTCGGCGCGGCGGTTCTGCTCGTTAGCGGCCTTGCTGGCGCCGGGGGCCACGGGACGGCGTTCGCCTTCGGTCATCAGCTCAATCCGTTTCGGGTTGATGCCGTTGTTGACCAGGTAGCGCTGGATTTCTTCGGCGCGATGACGGCCCAGATCCAGGTTGTACTTGTCGCTGGCGGTGATGTCGGTATGGCCGACCACGAAGATTTTGCTGCCCGGATAATGTTTCAGGTAAGCGATCTTGTAGTCCATAACGCGCTGGGCATCAGCAGTCAGGTTGTACTTGTCGGAACCAAACTTCACCAGTTCGTTCAGAACGGGGTCGGTGGGGTAGTTGCCGCTGAGGCCGCAGCCCTGGAGCGCCAAGGCGCCGATACCCAGAACCACCAGTAACATCAATGCTTTTTTCATGCTCTATCCTCCAATGTTGTTTCAGTGAACTGCAATTTTCATTCCCTGCTTTCCCTTGATAAAAGCGGAAACGAAATTTTGACCCCTTCCGGGGCCGCCTAAAAGAGGCTCGAAAAACCCAGTGCCTTTACTGATCTGTCTTTCAAGCTCACGACGTCACGCATCCAAACATTATGAATGCCATTACAAGCGAAGGTCAAACCCGGCCGCCACCTCCTTCCGCCACCCGGATTTTCTTATTCTGACCTTATACTTTATAAGTATACCAGATTACGCGTATGGCCGTTCCGTTCACATTTCAATGTTCCCTAGAGCCACATTACGGTAATTTCTTCATAAACGCTCTTTGAGTATACCATAATTAATTCGGAAGAGCAACTCGATAATTGAAATCGCTCCCGCTTTTCCGCCGGAGAAGCTTCCCAAC
Organism: Candidatus Adiutrix sp.; assembly: GCA_031285975.1. GTDB lineage: Bacteria > Desulfobacterota > Desulfarculia > Adiutricales > Adiutricaceae > Adiutrix. Next base: position 5,772 of record JAITVE010000142.1, read on the forward strand.
GCCGCCGTAAAGCCCAGACGGCTAGCCCTTTTGCAGGGCGCATTTCTCCCGGCCTTCTTAATTCTTTTGATAATACACCGCCGCCGCCCCAAAAAACAAGGATTATTTTAAAAAAATATGGATTCGCCGGGAATACAGGACGATAGCGGGCGCTCCAAGCCCGCGCCGCCCCGCCTCCCCGCCGCCATTCCGGCGGAAGCGGGGCCTGGCCGCCTTCCCGCATATCCGGCCCGTATTCCTTCGCTTCAAGAGGAAATGTTGACAGACGGAGCAGAAGACCATATTATAGGGCAACAAGCATTACAGGAACCGGCCCGTCGGCCGGGCGCGATTTGGCCTTTTCTTCAATGAAACCTGAGTAATCGCAGTAGGAGGAAATTAAGCCCCGGGAGATCTGTACTATACCTGTACGGCAGGTATCCCGGCCATATCAGAAGACCACGCTCAAAATACCTGAAGGAGACCCGTATGATTCACAAACGTTTCTTCGTCAACGGCATCGAACGAAACCTGATCGTCGATGCCGAGACAAGGCTGGCGAAAGTGTTGCGTGAGCAGCTTTTTCTCACCGGCACCAAAATCGGCTGCGGCGAGGGGCAGTGCGGCGCGTGCGACGTCATTATTGACGGCCGCCTGGTTCGCTCCTGCGTCACCAAAATGAAAGGTGTGGCCGAAGGGGCCAAAATCACCACCGTTGAGGGCATCGGCACCCCCGAAAAGCTCCATCCCATCCAGAAAGCCTGGATCAAGCACGGCGGGGCCCAGTGCGGCTTCTGCACCCCCGGCTTCATCGTGTCCACCAAAGCATTGCTGGATCAGAACCCCTCCCCCAGCCGCGAAGACGTGCGCGAATGGTTCCAGAAGAACCGCAACGCCTGCCGCTGCACCGGCTACATCCCCCTGGTGGACGCGGTTATGGACGCGGCCAAAGTGTTGCGCGGCGAGATGAAGGAAGCGGATTTGGAATTCCAGATGCCCGCCGACGGCCGCATCTGGGGCTCCAGGTATCCCCGCCCCACGGCGGTTTCCAAAGTCACCGGCACCCTGGACTACGGCGCGGATTTGGGCCTGAAGCTGCCCAATAACAAGCTGTTCCTGGCCCTGGTGCAGGCCAAGGTTTCCCACGCCAACATCAAGGGCATTGACACGGCCGAGGCCGAAAAGATGCCCGGCGTGTTCAAAATCGTCACCCATAAGGACGTGAAGGGCCGCAACCGCATCAACGGCTTGCCCCTCACCGGCAGCCTCACTGACGGCTTTGAGCGCCCCATCCTCTGCGACGAAAAGGTCTTCCAGTACGGCGACGCCATTGCCGTGGTCTGCGCCTCCACCTATGAGGAAGCGGTCGCCGCCGCCGACAAGGTGAAAGTCGATCTGGAAGTGCTGCCCGCCTACCTCTCGGCCCCGGCGGCCAAGGCCCCGGACGCCATTGAAATCCACCCCGGCACCCCCAACCATTATTACACCTGCCGCGTGGAAAAGGGCGACGACCCGGAAAGCATTTTCAGCCGCTCCGACGTGGTGGTGGCCGAGGATCACATTATCACCAGCCGCACACCCCACATGCCCCTGGAGCCCGATGTGGCTTTTGGCTATTGCGACGACGCGGGCAAGGTGCACGTCCACTCCAAATCCATCGGCATCCATTTGCACCACGCCATGATTCTGGAAGGCGTGGGCCTGAAACCTGAAGACCTGTTCCTGGCCTGCAACCCCATGGGCGGCACTTTTGGCTATAAATTCAGCCCCACCATCGAAGCGTTGGTGGCGGTCTGCGTCATGGCCACCCAGCGGCCCTGCTTCCTGAACTTCACCTACCGCCAGCAGCAGCAGTATACCGGCAAGCGCTCCCCCTTCCACGTCACCATGAAGCTGGCCGCCGACAAGAGCGGCAAACTGTTGGCCATGAAGACCGACTTCGACGTGGATCACGGCCCCTACAGCGAGTTCGGCGACCTGTTGACCGTGCGCGGCATCCAGTTCATGGGCGCGGGCTACGACATCCCCAACATCCGGGGCGAGGGCCGCACCATCTGCACCAACCATACCTGGGGCTCGGCCTTCCGCGGGTACGGCGGCACGCAGGCCTGCTTCGCCACGGAAATCGTGATGGAAGAACTCTGCGAAAAGCTGGGCATGGATCCCCTGGAATTCCGCTATAAAAACGTCTACCGCCAGGGCTCCACCACGCCCAACAGCCAGACCCCCGACGCCTATTCCCTGCCCGACCAGTTGGACGCCCTGCGCCCCCTGTATAAGGCGGCCAAGGAAAAAGCGGCCAAGGACTCCACCGCCGCCGTCAAAAAAGGCGTGGGCGTTTCCGTGGGCGTGTACGGCTGCGGCCTGGACGGCCCGGACTCCTCCCAGGCCTATGTGGAACTGAACGAGGACGGCGCCATCACCGTCTGCACCGCCTGGGAAGACCACGGCCAGGGCGCGGACGCGGGGGCGGTGGGCACGGCCCATGAGACGCTCCGGCCCATGCAAGTCGCCCCGGAAAGGTTAAAATTCACCTGGCCGGATATGGTCAATCCCCCGGTTTCCGGCCCGGCGGGCGGCTCACGCTCCCAGGTCATGACCGGCGGGGCCATCAAGGCGGCCTGCGAAGCCATGCTGGCGGGCCTGGCCAAGCCCGGCGGCGGTTACCTGAACTACGCCGAGGCCAAGGCCGCCGGGAAGCCCACCCATTACGACGGCACCTTCTCGGTGCCGGGCGTGCCGCTGAACGAGCACGGCGTGGGCAGCCCCTTCATGGTCTACATGTACGGCGCGTGCATGTCGGAAGTCTCCGTGGAAGTGGAGACGGGCAAAGTCAAGGTGGACAAGATCACCATGATGGCCGACATCGGCAAGGTCAACAACCGCCTGGTCACCGACGGCCAGCTCTGGGGCGGCATCACCCAGGCCCTGGGCCTGGCCCTCTCGGAGGACTTTGAGGACATTGAAAAGCACGCCACCCTCATCGGCGGCGGCTTCCCCTTCATCAAGGACGTGCCGGACAACATCGAACTGCACTATTTCGAGACCCCGCGCGAATTCGGCCCCCACGGCGCGGCGGGTTGCGGCGAGCTGCCCCTGGTGGTGCCGCACCAGTCCATCCTCAACAGCATCTACAACGCTTGCGGCGCCCGGGTCACCCGCATTCCGGCCACCCCGGAGCGCGTCCTGGAAGCCTTGAAGAACAAGCATTAACCGCCACGGGCGGCCCGGGTTTTCCGGGCCGCCCTTCGCCCTCGCCGTCATTCCGGCCTCCGCAGGAATGGCGGCGGGTGGGGAGCCGGCCAATTGCAACCCCCAAACCTTTCACAGTAAAATATGGATAAACAAACGCTTCAGCAATTCGAGGCCCTGTGCGTCCAGGAGGAAGCCCCGGCCTGCCAGACGGGCTGCCCCCTGCACGTGGAGGCCCGCACCCTGGCGCGCCTGGCCGCCGAGGGCAAAACCGGCGAGGCCCGCAAACTGCTGGACCGCCACCTGCCCCTGGGCGGCCTCATCGGCTATCTCTGCGAAGGCCCCTGCCGCGACCACTGCCGCCGCGCCGAGTTGGATACGGGCCTCGACCTGCCGCTTTTGGAGCGGTATATTTTGCTCCACAGCAGCCCCGCCCGCCCCATGGCCCTGCCGGGGGGCGGCAAGGAAGTGGCCGTTTTCGGCGGCGGCCTGGCCTCGCTGACCCTGGCCTGGGATTTGGGCAAGAAGGGTCAGCGCGTCACCGTTTTTCACACCGGCCCGGCGGGCGGACGGCTTCTGTCGCTGCCGCCCGCGCAGTTGCCGGAGGCGGTTCTCCCCGCCGTTTTGGAGCAGTTGCGACAGCTCAAAGTTGCCTTCACGGAAGTGCCCGCGTTTTCGCAAAACCTTTTGGAGCGGGCCGAGGCGGATTTCCAGGCCGTCTTCCTGGGCTTTGACGACCCGGCCCTGCCGCCAGGCTCGCTGGGCCTTGCCCCCGGCCAGCTTGAGACCGACCCGGTCACCCTGGCCCTTACCGACCGCCCGAAAATCTTCGTCTGCCCGCTGGCTGTCCGTGAAAACCCACGCTTCATCGACGAAACCGCCGCCGGAAAGCGGGCCACCGGTTCCATCGACCGCGTGCTTCAGGGCGTGTCGCCGTCTGCGGCCCGCGACGGCGAGGGGCCGTACCCCACGCGGCTTTTCACCAATCTGGCCGACGAACCCCCGCGCCCGCCGCTCCCCCCCGCCGACCCCTGGAGGCCCACGGAGGAAGAATGCCGGGCCGAGGCTGGCCGCTGCATTCAGTGCCAATGTCTGGAATGCGTGAAAAAGTGCGCCTTCCTGCGGCATTACAAAGCCTACCCCAAAAAATACGCACGGGTGATGTATAACAACATCCTCACCGCCTTCGGCATCCGCCAAAACAACACCATGATTAATAGCTGCGCCGAGTGCGGCCTGTGCGGCGAAATCTGCCCGCAGGGGGCCGACTTGGGAAAATTCTGCGCCCTGGCCAAACGGGACATGGTGGCCACCAGCCACATGCCGGTCTCGGCCCACGAATTCGCTTTGGAAGACCAAGCCTTTAGCAACTCCCCCGAGGTGGCCTTCCACCGCGCCCAACCCGGCGCGGCGCAGAGCGCCCGGCTCTTTTTTCCGGGCTGCCAGCTTCCGGCCTCCATGCCGGGGCAAACCGCCGCCGTCTACCAATATCTGCGCGAAAATGTGGCGGGTGGGGTGGGCTTTTTCCTGGCCTGCTGCGGGGCCCCGGCCCGCTGGTCGGGCCGCCCCGGCTTCACCGGCCAGACGGCGGTCTTCCTGCGGGAAACCTGGGAGCGGGCCGGGCGGCCGGAAATCATCCTGGCCTGCGCCTCCTGCCGCCTGTTTTTCCAGGCCGAACTGCCGGAAATTCCCACGGTCAGCCTCTGGGAAGTATTGTCCGCACTGCCTTTGCCGCCGGGCACGATGGCGGCGGAGCCCCTGGCCCTCCACGACCCCTGCGCCGCCCGTGGCGACGCGGCAACCCAGGCCGCCGTCCGCGCCATCATCGCCGCCGTGGGGCAGCCGACCGAAGAACTGCCCCTGAGCGGCGCAGCTACCCGCTGCTGCGGCTACGGCGGGCTGGCCGCTTCGACCAACCCCGAGCTTGGGGAGATGTATGCCCGCGACCGGGCCGGGGATACCGGGCTCCCCCTCCTGGCCTACTGCGCCATGTGCCGCGACCGGCTCCGCTCCGTGGGCAAACCGGCCCTGCATCTGCTGGATATTTTATTCCCTGGCGCGTGCCCGGAGGCGGCCTTAGCCCGGCCCGCGCCGGGGCTTTCCGAACGTCAGGAAATACGGCGAAAATTCCGCAACGATTTGCTGAAAACAGTGTGGGGCGAAGCTCCCCCGGAGGACAGCGTGGAAATAGTCATGCACATCACCCCCGAAGCCGCGCGGAAAATGGAACTGCGGCGCATCCTGCACCGGGATGTGGCCGGGGTCATCCTGGAAGCCGAAGCGGGCGGCGGCGGTTTCGTCAACCCGGCCACGGGGCGCGTGCTGGCCTCACTGCGGCCCCGGCAGGTGACCTTTTGGGTGGAATACAGCCGCCTGGACGACGGTTCCTTTGACATTCACGACGCCTATTGCCACCGCATGGTGGCGCCCGGCGTGGCCGGGGTGGGGGCCGACAGCCCCGCCAGCCTGGAAGGGCATGACGCGAAAGGGGGCCGCCGATGAGCCAGGCCGACTTGCCGGAAATCCGCGCCGAAGGCTGGCGCTGCCAGAAGTGCGATGAAGAACTGCGCCCCGCCCCGGCGGACATCACCTACATGAGCTCCAGCTTCCGCGTGGAACTGCCCACCTGCCCCGTCTGCGGCCTGGTCTTCATCCCCCCCGAACTGGCCGATGGCAAAATGCTGGAAGTGGAACGTCTGCTGGAAGATAAATAATTTTTACGGAAATCCGGGATACATTGATACATAATATCTCCCCCGCCGTCATACCGGCGAAAGCCGGAATCCATTTTCTTCGCTTTAGCTTGATTGAACCACCAGCTATGCTGGTGGGGGGCGTTCTTAGCTTTAGCTTTAAGCAAAAGCAACCCCCGAATGCTAAGATGATGTAGGTTTGCCGACC
>JAITVE010000194.1 GCA_031285975.1 Candidatus Adiutrix sp.
ACCCGGCGGAACCGTTTGGGCCTCGCCGCAATTGCGGCGGCGTGCTGCCCCGCCGGGCCGTGGAGCGGTGGAAGAAACATGCGTCCAGGCGGGCCCGGCCCCTCCGGGGCGGGAACGGGGCCGTGGAGACGCATATGATAATTAAAGCGCAAAGTCCTCTAATCATCATTTTATATACTAAATCATGCCCCCCAAAACCGCAAGCAAAAAAACCGCCAAGATCAAGGCCTTGCGCTCATACGGGGCCGGTTTTATATTTTGGTTGCCAGGCGGGCCGGACTGTGGTAATACTATAAAGTTCGGTAATGGTGCGAAACCATTAAATCCACACGCCCGCCCCGGTTTTCAAAGGTGCCGGTTTCCGGTTTTGAAAGCCCGCGAAAGGGGTTGGCGGAGGAACAACCTTAAGGAGAAGAACATGTCCCAGATCAGCATGAAGCAACTGTTGGAAGCCGGCGTCCACTTCGGGCACCAGACCCGCCGCTGGAACCCCAAAATGAAGCCCTATATCTTCGGGGCCCGCAACGGCATCTACATTATTGATTTGCAGAAGACCGTGCAGCTTTTCAAAACCGCTTACAGCTTCCTGGCCGACACCGTGGCCCAGGGCCGCAGCATCCTCTTTGTCGGCACCAAGAAACAGGCCGCCGACGCCATTATGGACGAAGCCAACCGCGCCGGGATGTTTTATATCAACTCCCGCTGGCTGGGGGGGACTTTAACCAACTTCGTCACCATTAAAAAGAGCATCGACCGCCTGAAAAAGCTGGAACGCATGAAGGAAGACGGCACGATCAACCTCTACCATAAAAAAGAAATCATCGGCTTTGAAAACCAGATGGTCAAGCTGAAAGCCAACCTCGGCGGCATCAAAGAGATGGATCGCCTGCCCGGCGCGCTGTTCGTCATCGACCCCCGCCGGGAAAACATCGCCACCGCCGAAGCCCGCCGCCTGGGCATCCCGGTTGTGGCCGTGGTGGACACCAACTGCGACCCCGATGAAGTCGATTACATCATCCCCGGCAACGACGACGCCATCCGCGCCATCAAGCTGATGGCCTCCAAAATGGCCGACGCCTGCCTGGAAGGCCGCGCCCGCTGGGAAGAAATGGCCCGCGGCGGCGTGCACACCCCGGATAAGGACGAGGCTGACGGCGAAGTGGCGGGCGAAGGCGCGGATTTCGCTGAAATCCAGGAAAACGCCGCCCCTGTTGCCGCCGCTGACGACCAGGACTGAGCCGAGGGCTGAGGCCCTAGAGTATTTTGCAAGGTACCAGCCTGTTAGTAAATTGTAAAATACGCAAACATCCGGGCGCTTTTCATTTCATGCAGACTACCTTGCAATAGAAAAGCGCTCTAGCAATTTAAATGAATACGGAGCGCCGGGCGGCGTTCCGGGATTAGAGGTATACTATGGAAATCAGTGCGAAACTGGTCAAGGAACTGCGGGACAAAACCAACTCCGGCATGATGGACTGCAAAAAGGCGCTGGCCGAGTGCGAGTGCGACCTGGAAAAGGCTGTGGACTGGCTGCGCCAGAAGGGCCTGATGACTGCCCGCAAGCGCTCCGGCCGGGCCACCAAAGAGGGCCTCATTGTGGCCGGGGTCAGCCCCGACCAGAAAAAAGGCGCGTTGGTGGAACTGAACTGCGAAACCGACTTCGTGGCCAAAAATGAAGGCTTCCAGAAGCTGGCTGTGGACATCATCGACGTGCTCCTGACCTCCGAGACCCCGGCCGACGTGGCCGAGCTTCTGGCCCGGCCCATGAAGTCCTGCTCCGGCAGCATCGACGACAGCCTCAAGGCCCTAGTGGGCACCATCGGCGAGAACATGAACCTGCGCCGCTTCGCCGTCCGCAAGGCCGATGGCAACAGCTTCCTCCACGCCTACATCCACGGCCCCGGCCGCCTGGGCGTTATGATTGAACTGGCCGCCGAAAAGCCCGGCGCTCCGGCTGAAGATTTGGCCCACAACCTGGCCATGCACATCGCCGCCGCCTCCCCCGCCGCCCTCACCGCCGAAGACATTCCGGCGGACATGCTGGAACGGGAAAAGGGCGTTATGCGGGCCAAGCTGGCCGAAAGCGGCAAGCCCGAAAACATGTGGGACAAGATCATGGTCGGCCAGGTCAAAAAGTTCTACTCCGAAGTCGTGCTCCTGGAGCAGACCTACGTGAAGGACGATAAAAAGACCGTCGCCCAGGTGCTGAAAGACGCCGCCGCCGACAGCGGCCAGGTGTCCGTCAAAGCCTACGACCGCTTTCAGTTGGGCGAGGAACTGCCCGGCGAAGAATCCGGGGCCGAAGAATAATAGGCTTCGGCGGCGGCTCGATGAACCGCTGCGGACAGGGTAAGCCGAGGGGGGCGATTCAGCCGCGCACGCGCTGAATCGCCCCGTGAGGCTTATTTTTATGTTGAAAAAAAAGCCGGGCTGATTCATACTCACGAAAACCGCCAAGGTGAGGGAGCGATTACTTGTGACTGAATACAAATACCACACCATAATGTTAAAACTCTCCGGCGAGGCCCTCCAGGGCCAGCAGGGCTTCGGCCTCTGCCCAGACACCCTGGAAAATATCGCCAGCCAAGTGGCGGAAGTGGCCCGGGGCGGCGTGCGGGTGGGCATGGTCATCGGCGGGGGCAACATCTTCCGCGGGCAGGCCCTGGCCGAGCGCGGCATGGGCCGCGTTACCGGCGACCACATGGGTATGCTGGCCACGGTCATCAACGCTTTGGCCATGCAGGACGCGCTGGAGCGGCAGGGCCTGGCCACCCGGGTGCAGAGCGCCATCAGCATGTACCAGATCAGCGAGCCCTTCATCCGCCGCAAAGCCATCCGCCACCTGGAAAAGGGCCGGGTGGTCATCTTCGCCAGCGGCACCGGCAACCCCTACTTCACCACCGACACGGCGGCGGTGCTGCGGGCCAGCGAAATCGGGGCGGAAATCATCCTCAAAGCCACCAACGTGGACGGCATTTACGACCGCGACCCCCGCAAGCACCCCGACGCCGTCCGCCACTCCACCCTGACCTACATGGGGGCCATTAAAGACCGCCTGGAAGTCATGGACACCACCGCCTTTTCCCTGGCCATGGAAAACCGCATCCCCCTGTTGGTTTTCAACCTCTTTCAGTCCGGCAACATCAAGCGCGCCCTTATGGGCGAGCCGGTGGGCACCCTGGTCAGCGAGTGACCCCTTCGGGTCTTTTGGTGAATACGCGGCGTTTTTCCTGGCACGGGGCGGATTATGCGCCCTGCCTTTTCTGAATACGCAATATGTTTGCTGGCACGGGGCGAAGAGCGCGCCCTGCAAGAGCTTATCTACCGGCCGAGCCTTACTACCCGACGGGAGCAATGATTATGAGCATGATCGACGACATTTACAGCGACCTCAATGACCGCATGGACAAAGCCGTTCAGGCCCTGGGCAAAAGCTTTTCCAAAATCCGCACCGGCCGGGCCACCCCGGCCCTTTTGGACGGCCTGTCGGCGGACTATTATGGCACGGCCACGCCCCTGACCCAGATGGCCTCCATCACCGCGCCGGAGCCGCGCCTGTTGATGATTCAGCCCTGGGACAGCCAGGCCATGGGCGAGATTGAAAAAGCCATCCTGAAATCCGAACTGGGCCTGACGCCGCAAAACGACGGCAAAGTCATCCGCATCAACATCCCGGCCCTGACCCAGGAACGCCGCAAGGAACTCTCCAAGCTGGTGAAAAAGAACGCGGAAGAGGCCAAGGTGGCCATCCGCAACATCCGCCGCGACGCCAACGAAATGCTCAAAGACCTCAAGAAAGACAAAGAGATCAGCGAGGACGACCAAAGCAAAGCCGAGGCCCAGGTGCAAAAGCTCACTGACGACTTCGTCAAGCAGGTTGACGCGGCCGCCGCCGCCAAAGAAAAAGAAATCATGGATTTCTAGAGCATTTTGCAATTTACCTGCCTTTAGTAAATTGCAAAATACGCAAACATCCGGGCGCTTTTCATTTCATGCAGACTACTTTGAAATAGAAAAGCGCTCTAATATTTAATTTGACGATTGAAAGACGGCCATATTTTGCAGCATGGCCGCTTCAAACGCCGCGAAATCCCGCAGCATACGGCTTTGGCTGTCTGCCTTGGCCGAGTTTTTGGGCACGGCCCTGCCCGTTTTGGGGCGGTTGAAATCGCCGTCCATGAACAGGCTTTCGCCGGGCAGGAAGGACTATTCCAAGCTGCTGAACGCCAGCCATTTCAAGTCGCCGTAGCCCAGGTTGAACCACTGGGCCGCGCGCACATATTCCATGGTCAGGTTGCCGCGCGAGATGCCTTCGTCGTCCGTATTCAGCACCAGGGGCACCCCGGCCTCCCGGTACAACTGGAAGGGGTGGCGTTCCGGCGTGACGTTCAAAATGCCGTCGTTGCTGGTGAGGCAGAGTTCCAGGGCGATTTTCTGGTCGCGCATGGTTTTGAGAATTGCGTAGGCACTATCGTCCCACATAACGGCCACGCCGTGGCCGAGGCGGGCGGCATGGCCCTTGCCCAGGGTGTCGCTGATGCGGCTGCGCAGGTCGGCGTAGGGGGAAAATTCCAGGGTCAGTTCGCCCCCGTGCGGGTTCATATGCACGGTGTTGTCTGGATGCCGCGCTTGCAGGGCCCGCCATTCTTCGTCGATAACGCGGAATTGCAGGGCATATTGGGTGCGGGAGACCCAACTGTCCTCAGGGGAAAGGATAGTTACCGCCGTTGCCCCTACGTCCTTACAGGCGTAGGCAGTTTCCAGAATTCCGGCCGTCTGCCTGCGCCACCAGTCCTCATAGCCCTCCATGGTGGGCTGGCCGTCTTTTTTCGGCGTGCCGTCACGGTAGAGGGTCAGGCTCCAGAGCACGGAGAGTTCGGCGGGGGTTCCGGCCTCCCGCAATTCCCGCAGGGCGTTCTCAATGGCGGCATTGCTGCGGGTGAGTTTTTCCCTGGTTTTTTCCGCATTGACGGTGCCGTCCGGGTTGCTGCTCGGGCTGGTCATCAGTTCCAGATGGCTGATGTTCTGGGCCGCGGCCCGGCTGACGATTTCACGCATCTGGTCTTCCGTGCCCGGCTGCGCCGCGCCGAAACGGCCGAAAGCGGTGAAGAAATGCACGTTGCCGCTTTCCGCTTCCTTATCGCTGTTGCGGATGCTGAGCGCGGCCAGCACCTCGTTGTATTTCAGGTAGTCAAAGCGCAGATCCGCAGCCGGGTAAAAGGTTTCCCCGGCTTTTCCCGCAGGCTGCCTGTCCGTGAAGCTGCGGCTGGCGCGGTCATAAAAAAGCCCTTTGGCAATGGCCAGGTCGATCATACCCTCCGGGTATACCGACCCGCTGGGGTGGGCGTGGAGATCCGCGCCCTTGGGCATTTTGTGCAAAAAGGCGATGAGCGAGGCTTCATTGCCTTTGCTGCGCTCAAAAAAAGCGGCCACCCGTTCGTCCGTATTCAGGGTGACGGTTCCGCCCGCCAGGGCGGCAGCGGGCGCGCACAGCAGAACTAACAGCACAAAAAAGCATTTCATCAGTTCTTTCATAACAACTCCAGTCTATTGCTCGACCATATCCAGGTTCATGAACCAATTCTCTATGTCGGTCGCGCCATATACTTTGTCCTGGATGTACCCGAGTTTATCGTCTCTCAGAATCTGGCTCATCGTTACGGTACCAGAAACGGCGGCGCAGCCATTCAATCCGTGTTCGTGTGGAGGCTGATGATGCTCCAGGTGTCTTTGCCGCCGAATTTGTACGGCTTGCCCACAGCTTCGAAGGGGTAGGTGGCCTCGTCGTTGCCGTCGGCGTTATAGAGCTCGCCGGTCATCTTGATGTGGCCGCCGGGGAGTTGAAAGGCCTCGCGCACCCGCGCGTAATATATGGCTTCGCCGTCCGCGCCGTAGAAATGGTAGCGTGTGCCGTCATAATAATACGGCGGGTCGGATTCCATGACGCTGCCGTGCTTCAGGCCCACATCGAAATATTTCTTCACGCTTTCAGCCACCCATTTGCCGTCAACGGCCAAGTCGCCGTTTTGGCTTTTCTTTTGAACGATGCGGCTTTTGAAGTTGTTGATGTAATTGTGCCCTATCCCGAAGCGCACCAAATCTTCGCGGGCCATAGCCGCCGGGCTCTCGATTTCCCAAAAGCCGAGCTCGGTGAAATTGCTTAAAAAAACGCTCATGCGCTTGAGGGTGGCCGCGCTCGCCGCCATTTTCGTTTCGGTCTGCGCGGCGGCTATGCCGCCCAGGGTCAGGGTTATAATCGCCAGGGCCGAGCAGAGCGTCAGTTTCGCCAGATTCTTTTTCATAGCCGTCTCCTGAATTTCCGTAATTTCCTATTTCACTTTGAGAGATGTATCCATGCGGGCCGTGATTTCCGCGTATTGCCCTGCCTCCCCTTTGGGGTAGGTGATGCGGTATTCCGCCGTCCCGGTTTGGCCCACAACGCCGTAGATATGCGTTATGCAGGCCGGTTCGCCGTTGCCGTCAACCCCGGCGCTGTCGTTCAGGTACTCATAGGTGTAGAAGTCCGCGCCGCTCTTCGCCGTGCCTTCGATGGGCGCAACGCCGTAGACGTAGCCGTTTTCGTCCTCTTCCATGTTCGTGGCTTCTTTCAGCAGCGAGTTGCCGTCCGCGCCTTTTGGCTTTTGGCCGCCGCTGACCGAAAAGGCATGTTGGCCGCCGCTGGCGGATGAATACGTCCCGAAGTTGCTTATCCCGTCGCCGTCCACATAGGGGTCTTCAACTTCGTTGTAGATGTCCGGGTATTCCACCGAGAAACCGAACGTTTTATCCGTATAAGTTTTCCACTGCTCTTCCGCAAAGGCTGCGCCCGCCAGGGCAAGCGTGGCGAAAACCATTGCCGCTGCGAAAATAGAAACGCGTTTCATCTGTAATCCTCCTCAGTTTTCCTGCTCGAACGACTCGGGGCTGGCATTCAGCGCCATACAGGCCGCCGCCCACACGCTCAAATCTTTGCGCCAGTCGTAAAAATTGTTCATCATCTGCGCGAAGCTGGTATCCCCAGATTCGTATGAAGAAATCGCTCATCCAGCCCCCCTCCGCGCTCATTCAAACTCGACCAATAAGACCGAGCCATCCTCACCGCTTACAGAAAGGTGAAAATATCGTGTCGCATTGTTTTCATCCAAAAACGATATTCCCCGGTGCGGAAATGATCCCCTTTCCATCCACGTTACTACCAGCGGTTTTTCGGGCAATAATTCATCCAATGAGTACAACACTTCAGAAGGTTTTATACCCCCTGCCTCTTGGTCATATTCAACGGCAATAAACTTAAAATCTTTCGCCGCGACATTCGCCCGGAAGATGATCCTATTCGGTTCATAGCCCTGGTATTCTTCTTCAAAAAAATCATACTCGCCGGAAATCTCGTCCGGCGCTGCGTCAACGCGTATCAAAACCTTTTTTGCGGAAGCAGCCGGGGCCTTCCCCCCTGATTTCCCGGCTAACCGCGCCCGCAGCATTTCTCTTTCCTCGCCGTTGAATTGCGTTTCGAGCACGTAATCCATCGCTTTTTTGCTCTCCGGGTTCGTCAGTTCGGGATCCGCGCCATTGTCCAGCAGCACGAAGAAGCTTTCGCTATCGAAGCCCATCTCGTCGTAGGCCGCAGCCATGGCCACAGCCATTAACGCCGTACGCCCGTCATTGGCTTTCGCGTTAATGTCCGCACCGGCGGCCAGCAGCAGCGGAGCGGTTTTCGCACGGCCGGAATACATCGCCTCACTTAATAACGGCGTTTGCCCGTCATTGTTTTTCACGTTGACGTCCGCACCGGCGGCCAGCAGCAGCTGGGCGGCTTCCGTATGGCTGAAGCGAGCCGCGTTGAATAACGCCGTTTCCCCGTCATTGTCTTTCGCGTGAACGTCCGCTCCGGCGGCCAATAGCAGCCGGGCGGCTTGCTCCGAGCTTTCGTCATTCCTCGCCGCGTGCATTAACGGCGTTTGCCCGTCATTGTCTTTCGCGTTGACATCCGCCCCGGCCCCCAGCAGCAGTGAAACGGATTCCGCACTGCCGGAGACCGCCGCCATCATTAACGCCGTAGTCCCGTCATCTCTTTTCGCGTTGACGTCCGACCCGGCGGCCAGCAGCAGCGAAACGACTCCCGGATAGCCGTTCGCCCCCTCTATTAGCGGCGTTTGCTCGAAACTGTCTCTCGCGTGGACGTCCGCTCCGGCCTCCAGCAGCAGCGCAACAGCTCGTTCCGTTCGTTCCGAACCGTCATACCAATTAGACGCCGCATGGTGTAACGGCGTCTCTCCATGCTCGTTTTTCGCGTTGACGTTTGCCCCGGCTTTGATGGCTGCCTTGATTTCCTGGCCCGTGCCTTTTTCGCACAGCGCGATAAAATCATCGTCGCTCATGGCGGCGGAAGAAATCCCCGCCGCGCCGAGGCAGAGCAGAACCGCATATACCGCTGTCAAAACACTATTCCTGACCCGCATGATGTATTTCTCCTTTGTTATTGTGGTATGTGCGTTATTTCCCGGCTAGAGTCGCGGCCATGAAGCAAGGCGCTGGCTGAGTGAGCTTACGTTGCTTTTATTTTACCTACAGCCCTTTTGCTTACAGGCTAGCCGATACAGGCTGCCAATTCAGGTTCAGGGATTCGGGAAAAGCATCGGGCATGGCGTCGAATCTCTCGGAAGCGCTTTTATACTCGTCTTCAGATATACGTTCTTCTTCGCCTTCCAGCGTGTGGGTATAAAACATCGCGTTGTCATCATCCAAGTCGCTGGCCCAGCGTTCAATAGTAACCAGATAGGCGCCGTCGTCAGAGAGGCGCTGCACGTCATAGGCGGTGTTGGCCGCCCCGCCGCTGCCCGTGGTATACCAGTTACCGTCCTCAATGGATAATAAACGGTTGCGCGGCCAAAACTCCCCGGCCAGGTATGCTTTGCCGCTGGCGGAGGTGTAGATGTAGGTGGAGCCGCCCGGGCCGCTCACCAGCAACTCGTCGGCGCCATTGGCGTCAAGATCATGCAGCGCATACGAGTGAGCGTCCGGGTCCGGCTGATCGTCCCCATCCATATCCATGCTGCTATATTCCGCCAGAACATCGTCAAAGCTGCCATAGCTTTGCGTCAGGCGCTTGCAGGTGGATGTTTCGTCAATGGCCAGTTCCGGCATACCCTCATTGAAATTTTTAGTTGCCGCCGTTATTTCAACTTCACCTTCGTAGCCGCCATAGCCGAGGCACTGCATAAAAGCAGACGTAGCGCCATTTTTTTTGGCTTCTTTGAGGCTGAAATACGGCCCAGCGTAGTCATCGATAGTGTATATATCGGAGTTCTGTTCAGATTTTGACCCACCCCCGGCAAATATGAACATTTTGCCTTCATGCTCGGGGAAACCGTAGCCGCCGTCTCTTTCGACGACGTCGGTGAATCTTTCCGCTTCCTGCGCTTCAGCGGCAACGGCGAAGGCGGTCACACATAAGAGTAGCGCGAAGGCGGCGGCCATGGTTTTTTTTGCAAAGGTCATGATTTTTCCTTCCTCTATTGTTAGGACGTTCTGAAAGCAGCCAGCATAATCAGTCGTCTATCCAGCCGGTGAAATAAGCGGCCATCCAGTATCCGTCCACCTGTTCCCACCTGATTACATTCATAACGGATGTTCCGCCGTTGGCCATACTCAGTCTCATGCCCTCGGGCTCCTGCGTATAGACATAGCCTGATTTGGCGGGCTGAATTTCGTTGGGGTCACTTGCTGACAGGTAGGGGGTGGAAACGTCTTCCGGCGAGTCGAAATCCTCTGGGGCAAAAACGAATTTGCCTTCGCCTAAGAATTCCTGCAGCTGGTTCGGGTCTTGAAACTGCCTCTCTTCATCAAACAGGTGCCGGGCGGGGTATTTGACGCAGCTGTATTGATCTGCCGCTGAAAGCGTCATAAACTTTTCAACAAAGGTTTTAAAATCAGCCGTGGCGCAGACCTCACTGGGGTCGGCCTGGGCTGTGCCTGAAAAGGCGCACAATGACAGCATTGCGGCGCACAGGAGTATTTTACGCATGATACTATCCTTTCTTGACACTATTTATAGGGAACCCAGTCCGGGCCTTGCAGCACGTCGATGGTGTAGACAGCGCCATCCGGGCTGACGGCAAAAGGCTGCTCTGCGGTAAAGCGTTCCGGGGTGTTGGTTCCCAACTGAAATGTCTGGCAGAGAGCGCCGCCGATTTCTTCCGTGCCGGTCTCAAGCAGCGCTTTCCCCTCCATTTTTTCCGCCAGCGCGTTTATAAGAATAGCGGCGGCATCCGGCCCGCCGTCTGGCGGCTCGCCGCTTCCCCCGGCCCCCAGGGCTGACGCATATTAATTGGAAGAAATCAGGCGAAGGCATCTCATTGAATTTTAAGGATCTTCTGCTTTACTAATGATCTGCTGAATGGGAAAATTAGCTTGGCAAGCCCTCGA
>JAITVE010000205.1 GCA_031285975.1 Candidatus Adiutrix sp.
TCGAGGGCTTGCCAAGCTAATTTTCCCATTCAGCAGATCATTAGTAAAGCAGAAGATCCTTAAAATTCAATGAGATGCCTTCGCCTGATTTCTTCCAATTAATATGCGTCAGCCCTGCCATTCAGGCACAGATGTACGCAGCGATTGATACGGAGTGCGCCATGAAACTGCATGAAGAAATAGGAAAACACCTAAAATCAGATTCATGACACACAGAATCGCTTCAATTAGAAAACTGTTCCTTTATCACAGCTCTGTAGACTATCCAGATATTGGCAGCTCCACTCTGTGCATTTGGTTGCTGCGCAATTCTACGACTTTTTAAGCTTATAGTTAATCCTTGTCTGATAACGCTGGCTAGTTCTCTATCTCTTAAACGCACGCTACTCTCCAGTTGAGAAGTAATTACCCCCTGGTAATAGCTGCTTGGGATCATCACACTGGCTATAGTGGAAGGGGGGTCGATTCCATTTATTTGGACACTCAAATTTGCCATCCCCGAATCGGCGTTCTGTCGGTCCAGCCTGTATCCAGTTCGGCTACGTTGGTGCAGCAAATTACCGCTGTAATCAACCACAAGAATGTTTGATGCCTGGCCATGGGGCCACGGCCCCATAACGGCGGTACCGCTTATGATGGCACTCATTAGATGGTTCCAGGCTGTGCCAATAAGAGCGTTGCCTGAAGCCGACCCGTAATCGTTTATCATTAAGGCTGCTTGAAGCGGCATTTCAGTCCTCTTTTTTCTTGTATTCACCCGACCGTTAAATATATCAATTAAGCGGCATAGGCGATACGGAAGAGCGTGGATATGGGGATAAAAAACGTTACGGCAATAGCTAAAAGCAAAACAATGCCACGCGAAGAAAAGGGATGGGCGGGACATCAATCCCGCCGCTTCGGTTCCAAATTTTTATGATAGCACAGAAACGCTTCATGGTGGTATAATCCCGATTTTACTCGGGAGCGTTGCATGTCTTTTCCTCAATATAACAATGTCGCCATCGTCGGGCTGGCCAGGGACGAAGCCCCGGAAGCCATGGCCTCCGCCGATATCGAAGCTGCCCTGGCCGGGCCCATGAAGCGGCTGAAACTGCCGCGCGGTCTCCTGGCCGCCCTGACCGGCATTACCCGGCGGCGGCTCTACCCCCTGGACTGCCGCCCCAGCCAGGCGGCGGCGGCGGCGGCGGAAAAACTTTTTGCCGCCACGGGCCTGGATCGGGAGCGCATCGACCTGCTCTACTCCACCTCCGTGGGCCGGGATCACATCGAGCCCTCCACGGCCTCCATTGTCCAGCACCGCCTGGGCCTGGGCGGCCGGGTCAAGAGCCTGGATATCGGCAGCGCCTGCCTGGGCTTCATCGACGGCTTGGAGCTGGCCGCCATGTCCATCGAAGCCGGGCGGGCCGCCCTGGCCCTGGTGGTGGCCGGGGAAAACAGCCGCCCCATCCTGGAAACCACCCTCAAAACCCTGTCCGCGCCGGACGTCACCAGGGAACTCTTTTTCCGCCACTTCGCCACCCTCACCCTCGGCTCCGGCGGAGCGGCCATGGTGCTCGGCCGCCGCGAGGAATTTCCCGAAAACCCGAGGCTCATTGGCTCCGTCAGCCGTAGCGACGCTTTTTCCAACCACCTCTGCCGGGGCGACGCCGACGGCATGGAAACCGACTCCACCGCCCTGATGAACGCCGGTGTGGCCCTGGCCCAGGAAACCTTCACCGAGGGAGCGGAGCGATTCGGCTGGACCACCGCCTCCTTCCAGCGCCTCATCAGCCACCAGGTGAGCGCGGCCAACACCAAAAAAATGTGCCAAACCCTGGGGCTCGACGAAAGCCTTCTCGTCAAAACCTTTCCCGACTACGGCAACATGGGCCCCGCCGCCGTCCCCTTCACCCTGGACGTGGCCCGCGAGCGCGGCCTCATCCGCCCCGGCGACCGCCTGGCCCTCATGGGCATAGGCTCCGGCCTCTGTTGCAGCATGATGGAAGTGCGCTGGTAGATTGCCAAAAAGCGTTCAATGAAAGGCAGCGCGCCGCAAAAACGCCCCAACGCCTTGAAAATAAAGCCGCCCCGCCGCCGCGAACACGGCCCCCCAACCCCGCGAAAAAACACTTGACCTGGGACGAGCACATAGGGTATTATTCCCTCTTGTGCGGTCCCATCGTCTAGTGGCCCAGGATATCGCCCTCTCACGGCGGGGACACGGGTTCGAGTCCCGTTGGGACTGCCAAAATTTTCGCTAAAATATTACTAGTTTAGCTCTGGTTGCGGCCTGATAATCTCATTATCAGGCCGTTATCATTTTAGCCGCCCAGCAGTGACGCTTGACTCTCCGGGTCAGGATGAGTATACTAAAAAAGTCGGGAATGCTGGTTACACTCCCGACCTTAGACCGACCAAGCTTTGTAGCTTTGAATCTTGGCCCCCTACAGGATGCCCCCTGCGGGGGCCTTTGTTTTGGGTTATTCAAGTGCCGGGTCGGCCCAGTCGAAACTGAGACCTATTTGAACCGGCGGACTATCCAATACACGATCAAGCCGGATATGACTCCGGCAGTCACGTCCCATAACGCGCCCGTAAGGCCTCCTTTCCGGTCGGCCCTGCGGGATACGATATACCATTTTTTATCCAGGCGCAAGAGTATCATGTAACGAAAAAACCTTTCACGTCAAGGCGTGAAAGGTTTTTTCATTGCGCTTGTCAGGCGTTCAAGCGGCTCGGCTGTGCCCTGCCCTATGCTTCCGGCTTTTCCACGAGGCGGACGACAAAGGTGTTGCCGCCGTTGGCGTTGGGTTCCACCTGAGCCTGGCCCTGGTAGAGGCGGGCGATGTGTTTGACGATGGACAGGCCCAGGCCGGAGCCGGAAGCGCCGCGGTTGCGGGACTTGGAGACGGTGTAGAAGCGTTCGAAAATGCGCTCGGTTTCCGAGGGCGGAATCTGGGGGCCCTGGTCAGAGACGCGGATTTCCAGGACGGCGTTATTTTTACGCACTTCCACGTCAATGCTCTCGCCTTTGGAATATTTGTCGGCGTTGTTAATCAAGTTTGTCAAAACGCTGATAAGGTGCGTGGCGTGGATGCGCGCCTCTACGGGGTCGAACTGGTATTCGACTTTTTTATCGACCCGGCCCAGAAGGTCTTGCAGGTCGCCAATCATTTCGCTCAAATCGGTTTCGCCCGCTTCGCTGTCTTGAACTCCTTCCAGGTGGTGCAGGAAGATGAGATCGTCCAGCAGCTGGTTGATGCGCTGGGTGTTTTTATAAATGGTGCCCAGGAATTTGTCCAAATAGGCGCGGGGCATGTCCGCGTCTTTCAGAATAACTTCCGACGCGCCCATAATCAGGGCCAGGGGCGTTTTCAGTTCGTGGGAAATGTTGCCCACCAGGTCGGATTTATAGCCCGAATATTTCTCGCGGTCGCTCACGTCGTGCAGCATAATCAGGCGGCTGGCGTCCGAGACGGCCTGGCTGATGACGATGGTGCGGTCGTCCAATTGCAGTTCGCCGGTTTGGCCGCCCCGGAAGGAGGCGAAAACGTCCATCATTTCCTGGCTGTTGATGGCGGCCAGGTTGCCGGGCAGGGGAAATTGCAGAATTTCTTCGGCCCGGCGGTTGCGGTAGACGATGCGGTCGTCCACCAGCAAAATCACGCCTTCTTCAATATTGGCCAGAATGTATTCCAGGCGCTCTTGCAACTGAAGATTTTCTTCGCCGTACAATTTTAATTCGCGGTTGGCGGAACTGAGGGAGAAGAGGGCTTTGTCCAGATCGTCGTTGCCGAAGCTGGGGAGTTCCAGCCCGCCGCCCTGGGCTTCCTTGACGGCGCGGCTCAAGGCGGCCAGCATGGCGCTGCTGCGCCGGGAGATGATGAAGGCGAACGCGCCCACGATGGCCACCAGCGCCAGGAGGCCGGTCGTGGCCTGTTCCATCAGCGCGTTTCTGCGGCCGTCGTAATAAGAGGCGGGATAGGCCACCCGCAGCACCCGGCCGTCGGCCAGGCGTTCGGCGTAATAAATGCTGTGGGCGCCGGTGGTGCGGCTTAAGCGCAGCGTGGTGGCGGGCGTGCCGGCAAAGGCTTTGCGGATTTCCTCGCGGTCGCGGTGGGAGTCCAGGCCGCCGCCGGGCGCCGCGCTGTCGGCCAGCACTTCGCCGTTTTCATCCACCACCGTGGCCCGCAAGCCCTGGCGGTCGTTCAGGCGCATCAGTTCCGCCAGGCCGTCCGGGCTTTCGGTTATCAAGGCCGCCAACCGCCATTGGCTTTTTAATTGCGACTCGAACTGGGCAAAACTTAAATCGTTATTCTTCTGCTGAATCAAAGCCATACCGGCGGCCAAGGCCAGGGCCGCCGGTATGAAAATGAGCACAAACAGGTGATATTTTGAAATCACCCTATACCTCCCACAAATAGCCGATTTTGGGCACGGTTTGAATATACCGCCCCTTGTCCCCCAGCTTTTTGCGCAGGGAGGCCACGTGCACGTCCACCGTGCGGCTGACCAGGCTGGTGTCATAGCCCCATATTATATTTAATAGCTGGTTGCGGGTAAAGGCCCGGCCCGGCTTGCGCATGAACAGGGTCAGAAGCTCGAACTCCTTTTGAGTCAGGCTCAGCAACTCGCCCTCGGCAAAAGACTTGTGGGCCTCCAAATCAACGCTGACCCCGCCGGCGGCAATGCGCGCCCCGGTTTTCACTTCCCCGCCCCGCCGCAGCACGGCCTTGATTTTGGCTTCCAGGAAGTTGAAGCTGAAGGGTTTGGTGACGTAATCGTCGGCCCCGCGTTCCAGGGCGTTGATGATGTCCGTCTCGGCGTTGCGGGCGGAAATGATGACGACCGGCAAGTCGCTGCCGCCGCGCCGCAGGATGTCCAGGAATTGGAGGCCTTTGAGGCCGGGCAGCATCAAGTCCAGCAAAATGAGGTCGGGCGGGCAGTCCTCAACGGCCATCAGCGCGTCGTTGGCGTTGTCCAGGGCCACCACGGTGACGTCCTGGCGGCTGAATTCGTATTCCAACAATTCCCGCAGGGCTTCTTCGTCTTCAATTATCAGGATTCGCATCTATAACTGCTTCCTTGTGGCGGACAACGCGGCCGCTGGCGATGTAGGGCACCAGTTCGGCGATGGTTTTGGAGTGGTCGCCAATGCGCTCCACCCGCCGGACGATGTTCAGCAACACAATGGCCCCGTCGATGTTCCCCGCGTCGTCGCGGATAAGCTGGGCCAGGCTGGCGTTGAGATCGCGCTGCAAACGGCCCACTTTTTTGTCGGTCTCAATGATGCTTTCATACTTTTCCTCATTCTTTTCAAAAAACGTGTCGGTGGCTTCGCGCAGCATTTGCAGGGTGAGGTTGAGGATGGTTTCAAAGTCCGGCAACAGCGGCATGAGCGCGGCGCAGTGGCAGTCAATGACCTGGCGGCTGACGGCTTTAGAGTGGTCGGCCACCCGCTCAAGCTCCATAATCAGCCGCAGCACGGCCACAATGTAGCGCAGTTCCACGGCCTTGGGCGCGTAAAGGGCCAGGAAGTTGAGGCACATTTCGTCGATTTCCAGCTCGTACACGTCCACCAGACGGTCGCGGGCCACCACCTGGCGGGCCAGGTCAACGTCGTGATTGAGGAGGGCCCGGATGGCCTGCTGGTACATTTCGCCGGAAGTCACGCTCATGGAGGCGGCTTTGATGCGTATATTGTTCAGTTCACGTTCCATTACTTGCATGGTGTATTCTTCCTTAAGAGTCGTGCCGACAAGTTGCTTCTCTGGAAATGGATTCCTGCCTCCGCAGGAATGACGGTGTGCGGGGAGGACGGCATTAAAAACCTCAATGTATTTTGCGGAAGCTGACAAAGCCTCTGCCCGGCTTTACCCTTCGGTGACTACTGAGGCCGCGCCGGAGCAAGGCCCCATTCGGGGCTAGCCGAAGTGGCCGCTGACGTATTCTTCGGTCATTTTGTGCTTGGGCCGAGTGAAAATGGTTTTGGTGTCGCCGTATTCTATCAGTTCGCCCAGATACATAAGGGCGGTGAAGTCGGAGACGCGGGCGGCCTGCTGCATGTTGTGGGTCACGGCCAGGATGGTGACGTCCTTTTTCAGTTCCACCATCAGTTCCTCAATTTTCTGGGTGGAGATGGGGTCAAGGGCGCTGGTGGATTCGTCAAACAGAATCACTTCCGGCTCCACGGCCAGGGTGCGGGCAATGACCAGGCGCTGCTGCTGGCCGCCGGAAAGCCCGGCGGCGTTGTCGTTCAGCCGGTCTTTCACTTCGTCCCACAGGGCCGCCTGGCGCAGGGCTTTTTCCACTCTCTCCTGCAGGATATTCTTATTTTTCACTTTCCGCAAGCGCGGGCCGTAGGCAATGTTGTCAAAAACGCTCATGGGAAAAGGGGTCGGTTTTTGAAACACCATGCCCAAGCGGCTGCGGAGGCTGATCAAGTCTTCCTGCTTGGAGAGGATATTAACGCCGCGCATGGTGATGGCCCCCTCGTAGCGGTTGCCGGGATACAGGTCGTGCATCCGGTTGAAACAGCGCAAAAGCGTGGTTTTGCCGCAGCCCGAGGGGCCGATGAGCGAGGTGATGGCGTTCTTCACCACCGGCATGTTCACCGCTTTGAGCGCCCGGTGCGAGCCGTAATAAAAATCCAGATTGTCAACCGTCATCAAGTCCATATTCATTATCCCTTAACCTTCAATTTGATGGTCAGGCGGCCGATAATATTCATCAGCAGCACAAAGCAGGTCACCACGAACGCGGCCGCCCAGGCCATGCCCACCCAGTTCTGATAGGGCGAAGCCGCGTATTGGTAAATAGAAACCGTCAGCGACGGCACCGGCGCGGACATATTGAGCTGAAAGAAGTTACTGTTGAACGAGGTGAACAGAAGCGGCGCGGTCTCCCCGGCAATGCGGGCAATGGCTAGCAAAACGCCCGTGAAAATGCCCGCCGAGGCCGAGCGGTAAACCACGTTCCAGATGACCCGGCAGTAGGGCGCGCCCAAGGCGAAAGCCGCCTCGCGCAAGGCCCAGGGCACCATGTTCATCATGTCCTCAGTGGTGCGGATGATGATGGGCAGGATGATGATGGCCAAAGCCGCCGCCCCGGCCCAGCCGTTGTAAGAGCCGAAAGGCTTCACCAGCACGGCGTACACGAAGGTGCCGATGACGATGGAGGGGATGCTCACGGCAATGTCGCTCAACATGGAGATGACGCGGCTGATTTTGTGGTGCCGCCCGTATTCGGACAAAAAAGTGCCGCCCAAAATGCCCAGCGGCACCCCAATCACCGCCGCCGCCAGGGTTAGCAAACCCTGCCCCAGAAAGGCGCTCCGCAAACCGCCCGCCCCGGCGATGGTGGGGGGCGCGGGGTCTTCCGTGAACAGCCGCCAGTTGATGGAGCCCAGGCCGTTCTTCAAAACATCGAACAGGATGATGAACAAGAGGGCCAGGCCGATGGCCGCGCAGAGCGAAGCCAGGCTCAGGGCTATGATATTGGTGACTTTCCGCTGATTGAG
Source organism: Candidatus Adiutrix sp. (assembly GCA_031285975.1). Lineage (GTDB taxonomy): Bacteria > Desulfobacterota > Desulfarculia > Adiutricales > Adiutricaceae > Adiutrix. The sequence continues at coordinate 7,502 of JAITVE010000205.1, forward strand.
ATGATTCATAACAATCCGTTGCAAAGAGGTGCGCCGCCGTGAAATTCAAGCGGCCCGGCCCCTAGTTAAATTTTGACCGCAGGACGTATTTCGCCAGCGAAAGAACCATGAAGTTGGCGATCAACAGCACCAGGGCCAGGGTGAAGAGCGAGGACATCTGGAGCCCGGCCGCCTCGTTGAACTCATTGGCCATCACCGAGGTAATGGTGACGTAGGGCGAAAAAATGGAATCCAGCCCGCCGTGGCGGTTGCCGATGACATAGGCCACGGCCATGGTCTCGCCCAAAGCGCGGCCCATGGCGATGATGACGCCCCCGGCCACGGCGGTTTTGGTGTAGGGAAGTATAACCTGGGCAATGGTTTCCCAATGGGTGGCCCCCACGCCGTAGGACGATTCCTTCAAAATCGGCGGCACCTGGTTGAAAGCGTCCCGCGCAATGCCCGCGATGAAGGGGATAATCATGATGGCCAGAATCACCGCCGCCGTGAAGAGGTTCACGCCGCCCGCGTAATGGCTCTGGAAAAAGGGGCCCATGAGGGGCAGTTTCCCGAGGGTGCCCACAATCAGGGGCTGGAAATTTTCTTCCAGCATGGGGGCCAGCACAAACAGGCCCCACATGCCGTAAATAATGCTGGGGATGGCCGCCAGAAGCTCAATGGCCGTGCCAATGCCGCTCCGCAGCTTGTGCGGGCACAGTTCCACCAGAAACACGGCTGTGCCCAGGGCCACCGGCACGGCCATAACCAGGGCCAGCCCGGTGCTGATGATGGTGCCGGTCAAGGGCCGCAGGGCCCCGAAGATTTGATTGGCGTAATTCCAGTTCCGGCCAAAGAGAAAGTCGAAAAAGCCGAAGCGGCGTAGGGCGGGCCAGGATTCCAGAAGCAGCGTGAGCAACATGCCGACAATGAGCACGATAACGCAGATCGCCGCGCCGAAGGTCAGCAGTTTAAAAATTACATTGGGCAGTTTGCTGGTTTTCATGACTTCAGTTGTACCGTCTTTCGGTAAAATATCTGTTGCCTCTTTGTAAAATTTTTGTAAATTACCGACGCAAGCTCTTGCGAAGACATGGCTCCATCCTCAACTCTTGCTGCGCTCCGGCCTTATGGAGACAGAAGAGGCCCGGCGGCGGTCAAACCTTGCATTTTTGACAGCCGCCGGGCCCCGAAGGTGAGGCGAACGCCCCGGCTTATTTCCAATACCCGCGGATGTCGGCCTTCAAGGAATCCGGCAGCACCACATACTGGAGCTCTTTGGCGGCGGCGTCGCCGTTGGTGAAGCACCAGTCGAAGAATTTGGTGGTCGTCTCAATGGATTCGGGCTTGTCGCGCTGAATGAGGATAAAGGTGGCGGCGGCGATGGGCCAGGAATTGTCGCCCTTGGCATTGATCAGCCACAGGTAGTAGTCGGCGCTGCGATCCCAGGCGGCGTTGGCGGCGGCGGCGCTGAAGCTGTCCAGGTTGGGGGACAGGGTTTTACCGGCGGAGTTAATCAGGCTGGCCCAGGCGATCTTGTTCTGTTCGGCATAGGCGTATTCCACATAGCCGATGCTGTTCTTCACGCGCTGCACGTTGCCGGCCACGCCGTCGTTGCCCTTCGCACCCACGCCCACAGGCCAGTTGATGGATTTGCCCGCGCCCACGTCATTCTTCCAGCCTTCGGAGACCTGGCTCAGATAGGTGGTGAAAATGGCTGAGGTGCCGGAACTGTCGGAGCGGTAGACCACGTTGATGTTCGCGTCGGGCAGGGTCTTGCCGGAATTCAGTTCGGCAATGGCCGGGTCGTTCCACTTGGTGATCTGGCCCTGGAAGATGTTGGCCATGACCGGGCCGGAGAGCGCCAGGTCGTTGGGGCCAAAGCCTTCAACGTTGACAATGGCCACCACGCCGCCCAGGATGGCCGGGAACTGCATGAGGCCCGCCTCTTTAAGCTGGGCGGTGGTCAGGGGTTCGTCGGTCGCGCCGAAATCCACCGTACCGGCCTTGACCTGCTCCACGCCGCCGCCGGAGCCGATGGACTGGTAATTCACCTTGGTGCCCGTGGCTTTTTCATAATTGAAGGCCCAGGTGGAATAGATGGGGTAGGGGAAGGAAGCCCCCGCGCCGGTGACGTCCTGCGCCTGCGCCGACAGCGGGTTAAAAAGCATAGCGGCCACAAACAAAGCGGCAATGGATTTCCACATAAAATGACTCCTGAATAAATAAGGTTGCGATACGGCTTAAGAACGTATTCGTAAAGAGGCCTTCTCATTGCTCTTTACGGACACGTTTTCGGCCTGG
>JAITVE010000248.1 GCA_031285975.1 Candidatus Adiutrix sp.
AGCCGCCAAAAAATTCCGATATGCTGGCTGCGGGCGCGGCCACAGCCGCCGTCGGCCGCGACGTGACCGTGGAAGAAATCGCCGATGTTATGCTGGAACTGGAAGCGCGGGGCGTTCACAATATTAATCTGGTGTCGCCGACTCCCTATGTGGGGCAATTGGTTCCGGCGCTAGGCCTGGCCCGGAAGCGGGGGCTGTCGCTGCCCGTTGTCTATAATACCGGCGGCTACGATTCCTTAACGGCCCTGAAATTATTGGAAGGCCTGGTGGACGTGTACCTGCCCGATGCCAAAATGGCCCCGCCCGCCGGGCTGGATATTGCCGAGCCCGACCCCCAGGCCGCCCGCCTGTTGGGGGCCGGGGATTACCCCCGCGTCAACCGCCTGGCCCTGCGGGAGATGCACCGCCAGGTGGGCCCCTTGCGGCTGGATGGCCGGGGCCTGGCCCAGAGCGGTTTCCTTCTGCGCCACCTGGTGCTGCCGGACAACCTGGCCCGCACCAACGAACTGCTCCCCTGGCTGGCGGACACTTTCGGGCCCTCGGTGCACCTGAGCCTTATGGCGCAGTTCCACCCCGCGCACCTGGTGCTCTCCCACCCCGAGGAGTTCCGCGCCTTCCCCGGCCACTCCCGCCCCTTAAGCCTCCGCGAATACGAAGCCGCCGTCGATCTGGCCCTGGATAACGGCCTCACCAACACCTTCATCCAAGACCTGGACTCCGCCGCCAACTACCTGCCCGACTTCACCCGCCCCAAAGTCTTTCACTCGTAAGCGTCTTTTATTTCCCCGCGCATTAAGGTATAATACCTTCCTTGTGCTGATGCAATCACAGCGGTCTGGAGAAAAATCGTGCATATATTACTGACCAATGACGACGGCGTGGCGGCCCCCGGCCTTTTGGCCGCCTACGCGGGATTGAAGGAACGGGGACACCGGGTGACGGTCTGCGCGCCCGACGGCCAGCGCAGCGCCAGTTCCCAGTCGGTCACCCTGCGGCGGCCCATCAAGGTGGCCCCCTGGGCCATGCCCGACGGCGAACTGGGCTTCGCCGTCTACGGCACCCCCGCCGACTGCGCCCGCCTGGGCTTTTCCGTGCTGGCCAAAGAGCCCGTGGACTTGGTGGTCAGCGGCATCAATGACGATTACAACCTCGGCTATGACGTCAACTACTCCGGCACGGTGGCCGGGGCCATTGAAGCCGCCGCCGCCGGGTATCCGGCTCTGGCCGCGTCGGTGGAACGCTGCGCGGTCTATGACTGGAAGCGGGCCGTCCACGTGCTGGTGGCCGTGGTGGACAACCTCAGTTCCTGGAGCATTCCCCAGGGCGTGGCCGTCAACCTCAACATCCCCGAAAAACTCACCACCGGCCGCAACGAATGGTTCTGGACGCGCACCCAGTCGGCCCCCGCCGAAGATTATTACGAGGGCGAACCCCAGCCGGACGGCTCGGTGATGTACCAGCGCCTGCGCAACCCCTCCGGCGATCTGGTGAAAGCCCGGGAAGACGAGCGCCCGGAAACCGACCTGGCCCACGCCCGGAGCGGCCACATCACCCTCAGCCCCATCGTCCCCCACGGCGTCCATGAAGCGACGCTGAAGCGGCTGGCGGCTGGCGCTTAAACGGGGCGATGTGGCAAAAAATCCTTTTGAAACTTTTGGGCTGACCCCTGAAATGGTGGGGGCGCTGTCGGAAAAAGACCTCTTTTCCGTCCTGAAATCCATGTACCGCGCCCTGGCCAAGACCGTGCACCCGGACGTGGCCCGCCGCAAACCCAAGCCCGGCGAGGCCGACCGCGCCGTGGAGCTGAACCTGGCCTTTGAAGAGCTGAATCTGGACAAAAACCCCGCCGCCTTCCGCCGCCACCGCAAAAGCTTTGTGGCCCGCCGCCCCCGCGTGGCCTATCAGAAAAGCCTGGCTCTGGAACGGGAACTGGCCCTCCAGGCCGCCAAGGAAGAGCGGCTGGCCTCGGCCTATCTCGACCGCCTGGTGGCCGACTACGGCTGGGGCAGCGAGGCCGTTCCAACCGCCGGGGAGCCTGAAGAAGCGGGGCTGGTTCCGCGCAGCATCCCCTTTCCCCTGAAAAACCTGCGCCTGGGCCTGCTGGACGTGGCCATCAACCAGAACCTGAAAATGGTTTACTGGTCGGTGGGCAGCAATTACAAAGAAATAAATTTCGACGCTTCGGGAACCATGACCGTCAAACCCGTGGGCCGCACCCGCTTCGCCAAAGCCGCCTATATCCGCCTCTTGGGCACGGTGCCTTCCGGCGATGTGGAACTTATGCCGCTTTTAGACCGCCCCCCGGCCCGCTTTTTCAAGGCCCCGGCCCTCAACGCCTCCATAGGAGCCAACGGCCCCTCCCTCTCAGTCTTGAACCGCATCAGCCGCGAACGCTTCCAGGCCCACGTCCTCACCCACCTGCGCCCTGAAGTCTCCGAACGTTCCTACCTCTTCTCCCTCAACCGCCCCGAATTCGAAGAATCCGGCTTCCTAACCCTGGAAGGCCTCATCGTCAAAATTGACCGTTTGTGAAATAGGAGGCTTCGCGGTGGCGGTGCGGGAAGTTGTCGGCATCACACAAAGCAAAAGCCTGGCGTGATTTTTTCACGTCAGGCTTTTGTGTTGGGTGTTGCGGAAAATTATTCGGGGATGACGCCGTAGACTTCGAGGTATTCCTTGAACTTGCGGACGGTGGCGTCGTGGAGGGGCTCGGCTTTGTCGTTTTGAAGAACCGGGATTTTGGCCTCGCGCAGGTAGTCGATGGTTTCGCGGATGCCCAGGATGGTGCCCACCGAAAGGCCCGTGACGGCCTGGAAGTTTTTCACCGCGTCCTGGCCGCGTTCGCCGGGGACAAGCTGGTTCATTTTGTCATGCACGGCGGTGGTCTGCTGGCGATCCATATACAGCAGCACTCCGGCGGGGTGGTAGCTGCGGCCCCGGGCTGTGGCGTCCTCGGTCAAAAGGCTGAGGATATCGAACTTGGTGCCCATGGTGGTCACCACGTCGTCGATAATCATCACCCGGCAGTTGTCGCACAAGGCCCCGGTGACGAAGCGGGCCGCGCCGCCGCTGGCTTCGCCGTGGGTTTTGGCCTCGTTGCGGTCATAGTCGAAGCCCCGGTCAACCTGGTGGCGGTTCCACAGGGCGGCGGCGGCGGCCACGGCCAGGGCGCTGCCCTTGTAGGACGGCCCCACCAGCACGTCGAACTTTTCGTGCAAACCCCGGTCAATGATGTATTCGGCCATGATCCG
>JAITVE010000282.1 GCA_031285975.1 Candidatus Adiutrix sp.
CGCCTCAAAACAAGAAGCTGCCGTTGACAACCCCGGCCCCGATTTCGAAGTGGTCTGGAAAAAACGGCTGTAGCGAATTTCGAAAATTATTGCGGCGCGTCAGCCGGGCGGAGGCTGTCGGCCACGGCCTGCCATTGGCTCAGGGCGGCTGCTGATTGCCGGGCGCGGGCTTCCGGGGTTTGGCCTTGGAGATCGGCAATGAATTTGAAGCTCAGGGGCGGGCCGCCGGAACCGTCGGCTGTCCAGCTCAGGCTGAGTTCTTCCCAGGGCTCGGTCGCCGGGCGGAGCGGCGGGTGGTGGAAGGAGCGGCTCTCCAGGCGGCCCGGCCGCCCGGCCAAAACCAGCGGGCGGCTCGGGAGGCGGCGGGAGCCCTGATAATACAACAGTCCCCGGTTTAGGGCCGGAAATGCGGAGATGCGTCCGGGCCCCACAGCCGGGTCGGAAAACCGCTCCACCGCTGTGGGGGCCGTCCCGCCCCAGCGAAGGCTCAGGCTGGCAACGCTGCGGCTCTCAGCCTGTTGTAAATCTTCATCCGGCGCGATGCGGTTTGGCCGCTCGCTCCAATCCTCCCGGCTGGAAAAAACGGGCGGCTCACCGGCGGCTTCGCTCTGGCCGGAGATTGACGCCTCCATCAATAAGCCGGGCACCGGGCGGTCGAAGGCCCCGAAGACGGTGCGGAAATCGCCCGGCGAGGCCTGGCCCTCCGCGCCGAGCCAGCGGTAGCGGCCCACGATATCCACAGCGGCGGCTATGAACTGCTCTACACTATGCTGGGCAAAGCTTTCATAATCCTGGGCCCGGCTGGCGCGGGCTTCGTAATCAAAAGCCGCCGCCAGCTTGAGCCCGCCGCCGGGGTAGAGTAAATAGAGTTCCAAGTCCAGCTTTTTGAAGGCGTGCGCGGCGGCTGGGCCGTTCGGCGGCACGGGGGGCGTGGAGGTGACCACGAGCCAGGCCGGGCGCAGGAAGAGACGCTGGCGGTCGCCGCCCAGCCCCGCGTCCGGGAGCGCGGCGTTGTCGCTCAAGCGTTGCCTGATATTCTGCACGTCGCTTTCCATTTCCGCTTCAGTGGCCCAGGCCCGCTCGGCCAGAATCAGGCGGTCGGTCTGCCCGGCCAGGGGCAGCCGGTAGCGCACCGGCCCCACTTCCCAGGTTGCGGGCACCCGCAGGGCCAGGTCGGCCAATCTCAATGCTTTCATGTCTTCAATAAAGGGCTGCGGGCTTGCCTCGGGGCGGTCGTCCATCCCCGGCGAAAGCGCGGCGGCCATAACCAGGGCCAGAACCGGGAAGAGGGAGACGCTTCTGGCCAGGGGGCGCACCGGGCGGCGCACCCGGCCGCTCAGCCGCACTCCGGCCTTGATGGCCAAGGAGATCAGCGCAACCAGCGCGGACAGGATGCTTAACAGCGCCATGTGAAAATCGGCGCACAACCCGTAGGCCAGGGCGAAAATTTCCAGGGGCCAGGGCGGACGGGCGCTGAGGACGAACAGCGCGGTCAGCGCGGGCATGGCGGCGGCCAGCCCGGCGATATAGGCCAGGTTGGCCCAGCGCCCGGCCGCGACCAAGAGCCAGCCCGAAAACATGATGGAGAGGCCCGTGGACAGGCAGCCGGGGTGGAGCCACGGCCCCGGTGCGGCTTTGTGGAGCAAGGCCAAGAGGCCGCAGTTGAATATATTGATGGCCAGAACCGCACGTTTGAAATCGTTCAGGCCGGGCCGCTCTTCCGGCGGCGGCACGGCAGCGGCGGCGGCTGAGGCGGCGGTGAGGGCGGTGAGGCACCACAAAAGGGGAATGGCGAGCAGTTCCAGGGAATGCCCGCCGAGGCGGCCCGGCGGCGTCGGGGCCAGGGTGGCGGCGAGCACGAGAGCAGTGAGGGCGGCCAGTGCGGGCCGAAGATGTTCCCGCACATTCTGGGCCATAAGCAGCAACAGCGACAGCACGGCCATGTGGGCGTAGTGGTGCGCGCCCAGCCGGGCCAGCGGCGACAGCTCCAGGCCGAAGGCCAGGTTCAGCCCGCCCAGGGCGTGGGCCGCCAAGTTGACGGCGATCAGGGCCGCCGCCGGGATTGATATCCACATTTTCATGCAACGCTCCGGGCTGCGATGGCGGTACTGGGGTGAAAAAATGAAATCGTCTTAGTATACCACATCTTGTGTCATTTTTGTGTTAATAAAACGCTCTTCAAAACCCCTTTTCGCTCTCGTCAAGCCTGTTATCTCCCTTGTTAGGCCTTAAGAGCCCCTGTGTGGCCCTTTCTAAACGTTTTGCCGCTTTCACGCCCCTGCGCGATGTCATGCTTCGGTCATGAGGCGGGACACTCCGCGCCTCCATAACATTTGGAGCATTCATGCCCGTCCGCAAAAAAAATGTCGCCCCCGAACCTGCCGCCGCCGAAGCGAATACCGCTGAAAGTGTTGCCGTTGAAGCTGTTGCCGCTTCGGCCCCGGCGGGCCTGCCCACAGCCGAGGGGGTGCTGCGCGACACCCAGGCTGTGGTGCGGGAGGCCATGCACAACGGCGACCATCGGACAGCCTTGAAAGGCCTGGAGATGCTGGGCAAGCACTTTGGCCTTTTCGCGGACAAGGCCGAAGCCGATGCTGGCCCTACCGGCCAGGTGCTTATCTATCAGTTGCCGGACAACGGCAGAACGCAAAAGCCGTTGACGGATAAGCGTTCCGCGAAATCGTCAGCAGAGAAAAAATAGCATGATTGAAACGGAAATAATTCAGCCGCAGCCAGGGCCGCAGAGCGCGTTTTTGTCCAGCCCGGCCGATATCGCCCTCTACGGCGGGGCGGCGGGCGGCGGCAAAACCTGGGCTTTGCTGGCCGAGCCCTTGCGCCACGTGGCTTCGGGCGAATTCCGGGCGGTGATTTTTCGCCGCAACGCGGTGCAGGTGCGCATCCCCGGCGGGCTGTGGGACGAGGCCGCGAAAATGTATCCGGCCCTGGGCGGCGTGCCCCAGAACCAGAATCTGGAGTGGCGCTTCCCCTCCGGGGCCCGCATAAAATTCGCCCATTTGGAGCACGACGACACGGCCTTGAACTGGCAGGGCAGCCAGGCCCCGCTCATCTGTTTTGACGAATTGACCCATTTCACGGAGAAGCAATTTTTTTATCTCCTGTCCCGCAATCGCGGCCTCTGCGGTGTGAAGCCTTACGTGCGCGCCACCTGCAACCCGGACGCCGATTCCTGGGTGGCCCGCTTCATCGCCTGGTGGATTGACCGCGATTCCGGGCGGCCCGCGCCTGGACGGAGCGGTCAACTGCGCTGGATGAGCCGCCGCGACGACCGGCTTCTGTGGGCCGACCAGCCCGAGGATTTGGAAAAACAGTTTCAGGACAGCCGTCCGAAAAGCATTACCTTCATCGCCTCGTCATTGTTCGACAACCGCATCCTCATGGAGGCCGACCCCGGCTACCTGGCCAATCTCAAGGCCCTGCCGCGTGTGGAGCGCGAACGCCTTTTGGACGGCAACTGGAAAATCCGGCCCGCCGCCGGGCTCTTCTTCCGCCAAAGCTGGTGCCGGGTGGCCGAGGCCGCCCCGGCGGGGCTCGTCACCGTGCGCTATTGGGACTTGGCCGCCACCGAAAAAACTCCGGCCAACGACCCGGATTTCACGGTCTCCGTGAAAATGGGCCGCGACCCGGAAGGCCGCCTCTACATTTTGCACTGCGAGAGTTTTCGCCGCAGCCCTCACCAGGTCAAAGAGGCCATCCGCAACTTGGCCGAGCAGGACGGCCCCGCTGTCATTATTGGGCTCCCGCGCGATCCCGGCCAGGCCGGCAAGGCCCAGGCCCGCGATTTGGCCGCCATGCTGGCGGGCCGCAGCGTGCGTATCCGGGCTGAAAGCGGCGACAAAGTCACCCGCTTCAACCCCTTTTCCGCGCAGTGCGAAGCGGGCAACGTCACCTTCGTGCGCGGCCCCTGGAACGACGAACTTTTTGAGCAGCTCGAGGCCTTCCCCGAAGCCGCCCACGACGACCACGCCGACGCCTGTTCCGGCGCGTATACCCTTCTCGCGGAATCCCGCCGCTTGAGCGGCGCGGGGTCGCAATATGTCAGCGTCTTATAAAGGTGTACTCATGAATCTGTTTGTGGACAATCTTCCCGTGACGAACACCGCCGCTTCCGGCGAGGACGGCGTCACCGCCATTCACCCCGCCTATGCCCGGCAGCGGCGGATGATTGACTTGCCGCGCACCTTGATGGGCGGGGCCTGGGCCATGCGCGAGGCGGGCGAACGCTACCTGCCCCGGCGGGCGGCCGAGGATTTTGCCGACTACCGCGCCCGGCTGAACAGCGCGGCCCTGGACAATTATTTCGCCCGCACCGTGGACTATCTGGCCGGTCAGGTTTTTCAAAAACCCGTGGATTACCTGCCCGCCGAGGGGCCGTGCCCCTACGACCAGGAATTCTTCAAAGCCTTTAAGGAAAACGTCGATCTGGCGGGCACCAACCTGTCGTCCTTCGCCCTGGATTTTTTCCGCCACGCGGTAATCGACGGCCTGTGCTTCCTCTTGGTGGATTACAGCCGGGTGGAAGCGCCGGAGGAAGCCGAGGGCCATGGAGATATCCGCACCCGCGCCGTGGACCGCAGCATGGGCTGGCGGCCGTATTTTGTCGCCGTCCGCGCCGGAAGCGTTCTCGACGCCTGGCTGGAAACCGTTGACGGGCAACGCCGCCTCAAGCATTTTCGCTATGAGGAAATTGTGGAGCGGGCCACGGACGGCGACGGTTTGGCGCGGGAACAGGTGCGCCGCGTCCGCGCTTTCTGGCCGGGCCGCTGGCAGGTGTGGGAGACGCCGCTCAAAGGCGGCAGCCCAAAATTGACGGCTGAGGGAAAAACTTCCCTGGACTACATTCCCGTGTTTTGGTTCCGCCCCGGAACCGCCGGGGCCGAGGCCGTCACCGCCGACCCGCCCCTGATGGATTTGGCGGAAATGAACCGCGTCCACTGGAACGCCTTCAGCGACCATCAGGGCTTAATGCGCTGGGAGCGTTCTCCGGTATGGTTTTCCGTCAACATGGTCGGCGAAGACGGCGAGACCCTGCCCTTCGGCCCCAACCGCCTGCTGGACACCCGGGCCCGCGACGGCGAACCCGTGCCCGATCTCCGCAGCGTGGGCATCGACCATCAAAGCTCCCTCAACTCGCTGAAAGACTTGGAGAGCTTGGAAAAGCGCATGGAGAACGATGGCCTAACCGTGGCCCTCTCCCCCGCCGGGCGCGCCACGGCCACCGAAGTGAGCGCCGTGGCCAACGCCTCTGACAGTCAGCTCAAGGGCTGGTGCGTGGGCTTGCAGGACACGCTGGAAAACGCCCTGGCCGCCGCCGCCGATTATGACGGCGACTCAGACGGCCCGGCGGTTTTCGTCAACACCTCTTTCCGCCGCACTTTCGACGTGGAGCGGGCCGCCTTTATTCAGAACGCCCGCGACCAGGGCGACCTGTCCTGGGACAGCTATTTTGCCGAAATTCAAAAAATGGGCGCGGTCAGCGACGAAGTGGACATGGAGCGGGAACGCCAGCGCCTGAAAGCCGAATACCCCTACCGGGACGACCCGGAACCGTCAATCTAACAATCTCATCGTCTCGGTTGAGACGGTTGCATAAAGGAGGTTTCCCATGCCCTGGAAACGTGATGAAAACAACGCGCTGGCCACTAATGAGCACGGCGATCCCGTCTGGGTGGATGAGGATGGCGAGAAAGCCGTTGACTATCAAGCCATAATCGCGGCCCTGAGCCGGGCCTGCCGCGAGGCCGCCGAGCGCAAAAACCGTTCGCGCGAACTGGAAGCCCGCTACAGCGCACTCAGCCAGATTGAAGATTTCGAGACTTGGTATGCCCAGGCCGTTGCGGCGATGGAAGTCGCGCAAGAGTTGACAGGCAAGGGCCAGAGCCTGGAAGAGCACGTGCTGGAAAAGGTAAGCGCGGCCACGGAAGAGCTGCGGCAGCAGCTGGCCGCCGCCGAAGAGGGCCGCCTCCGCGACCGCCAGGCTTTGGAACGCCGCGCTATTGAGGCCGCCTTCGCCCGCTCGCAATTCGTGCGCGACCGGCTGGTGAGCCCGGCCCTGGCCGCCGATCTTTTCGCCCAATACTTCGCCATTGACAGCGAGGGACGCCTTATCTGCCAAGGGCTTGAAGATGCAGCCGCCCCGGACGGCACGCCCCTCGGCTTCGATGAAGCCCTGGCCCGGCTGGTGGATCGCTATCCAGGCCGCGACTTTATCCTCAAAGGCGGCGCGGGGCGCGGCTCCGGCGCGTCCGCGGGCTCGGCCTTCCACAGCCGCACGTCCCGGCGGTTGGCCGACTGCCGCACGGAAGACGACAAAATCAATTATCTGAACAACGTCGGGGCCTAACGGCTCCGTAAAGAAAGGGTACACAATGGCCTTTGATCTCAGCATTTTCAATAAGCAGGTGTATGCCGCCGTCACCGAAACCGTCGATCAGCGCGTCGATCTGTTCAACGAAGCCTCCGGCGGGGCCATCACGCTCACCCCGTCGCTGGACAACAGCGGCGACTATTCGGTGGCGGCTTCCTTCAAGCGCATCGGCGGCTTGGTGCGCCGCCGCAACGTGTACAGCGGTGCGGCCGATGTGCCCCCGGCCCGCCTGACCCAGCACGAAAACCGCTCGGTCAAAATCGCCGCCGGCACGCCGCCCATTGAGTTTGAACAGGCGCAGTACGACTGGCTCTGCCAGAACCCGGCCTCGGCCGCGCTGATTATCGGCGAGCAATTGGCCAAAGCATTGATGGCCGACATCATCAACACCGCTGTGGCCGGGGCCAAAGCGGCTTTGAGCGGCGTAGCGGCTTTGACGCACAACGCTTCCGGCTCGCTGACCTTCGGCGACCTGGTGCAGGGCGCGGGCAAATTCGGCGACCGCCAGGGCGACCTGGTGGCCTGGGTGACCCACTCCAAAGCCATGACCGACCTGTATTCCAGCGCGGTGGCCAACGCTGAGCGGCTCTTCGTCTACGGCGCGGTGCAGGTGCTGCGCGACCCCTTTGGCCGCCTGTTGATTATGACCGATTCCGACGCGCTCTTCGACAGCGGCGCGGGCAAATATTTCACCATCGGCCTGGCCGCGGGCGGCATTATGGTGGAACAGAACGGCGATTTCAGGGCCAACCTCCAGTCCGTCAATGGCAAGGAAAATATCCAGAATTCCTACCAG
>JAITVE010000024.1 GCA_031285975.1 Candidatus Adiutrix sp.
GAGATGAACGCCCTCATTGCCGCCCATGAAGATCGGATAGACACCAAGGCCATTGATTTACAACTGAGTCAAAATCTGGCTTCCGATATTCGAATTGTGCTGTCCTGGGATACGGACGATACCGATATGAATCTTGTGGTAATTGAGCCTAACGGCGAAAAGACCTATTCATCAGGCTATCACGCTACGACTCAAACCGGTGGACGCATGACCGCCAATCACACCCAGGGTTACGGCCCGGAAGAATTCATGCTGAAAAAAGCTATACCGGGCGTTTATCGGGTTGAAGTACGCTACGACTCGGATTCCCGGCAAACCCTTGACCGGGGCAGTGAAGTAACGGCGCTCGTAACCGTTTTCCGCAAATTCGGCACCCCCGAACAAACGCAATCGCACACTGCCCTGCGGCTGAAAACAGTCGGGGAGACCGCGACCGTCGCGGAATTTACCGTGGAAGAGTAGCCGGGCCGCACAAGAAAGCCGGAATCCGCGTCTCTCCGCATCGGCAGAGGGGCGTGGATTCCGGCTTTTTCGTAGGGAGGCGGGCGGGTTCAGGCCTGGGTATCGACCAGTTCGCCGGTTTGCCCGGGGTTGCGGTCGGCGATTTTTTTCACCAGGTCGCCGAGGGCGCTGCCGCTGCTCTCGGGCTCTTCTTCGGCTTCATCCTCTTTGGGTTTGGCGGCGGCCTGGCCGCTGCGGGTGTAGGTGACGTCGTCGCGGTTGGTGTAACGCCAGGCGGATTCGAAAGCCGGTTCCTGGCCGTCTTTGACGGCGGCGCCTTTTTGGATGGCCCAGCCCCCAAACTCCACTTCGCCAAAGGGGGTTTTGCGAATGTCCGAGGCGGCGTTGACGGCGGTTTTCACCTGGTCGTTGAGATACTGTTCCAGCTTGGCCGCGCCTTCGCCGTCCGTGTCCCGCAGGGCCAGGGCGATGGTGCGGTCCATGGTGCTCATGAAGTCGGCGTTTTGGGGCGCGCTCGCCAGGAAGTCGGCCGCTTCGGCGGCCCCCAGTTCGTCGCGCAAAAAGTTTTCCAAATCGGTTTTGGTTTCCTCGCCCAGGGTTTCGAAGGTGAAGCTGGTGGCGGCCTCCAAGGCCTGCTGGGCCGCGTCCGGGGAGCCGCCGATGTAGCCGTTGCCTTCAATTTCTTCCTCGGCCACCGTCATTTCATTCCAGTTGCCGAAAGCGTCAAAGCCTTGCGTGGCCAGGCCTTTATCGGTTTCTTCAGCCTCGGTCTGGAAAAATTGGTTGAGGGACTGGCTCAAGCCCCGCACCGCGCGGCCCTGGCCGTCCTCTTCGCCGGGTTTCCCCAAATCGCGGTTGAAAGCCTCGGTGATTTCGGCGAACTGGGCCTTGGTTCCGGCCTGGGCCGCGTCTTTCAAGGCCCCGCTGACGGAAGCGGTGAGGGTTTCGAAGCTGAGGCCCTTTTTGTCCACCCCCTGGAGCACATCGGCCATGAATTTGTTGGCCGCTTCCTGCCCGTACACGTCCTTCACCTCGGCGGCGGCCAGGGCCAGGCTGTCGGCCAGGGCCTGCGCGTCTTCCGCCGAGCGGCTGCCGGTCTGGCCGGATTTCTGAAACCGCTCCAGCCGGGCCGAGAGGGCGCTCTTGAAATTCTCCGCCACCCCTTTGCTGCGGGGGGCTCCGCTGCGGGCGGCCTCCACGTCCTGGGCCACCATGCGGCTGCCGACTTTTTGGGCGCGGCCGTCAATGCGCAAACCGTCAGCGAGTTGTTTTTCCGGGGAAATGGTCGGCATATTCATAATCGGCGTCCTCCATGACGGATTTTTTGCAGATGTTCGCGGGGATGGGAAAGCAAGCCGCAGGCGCAAACCTACTGTATACACTATCGGCAAAAAGGGGGGCGGACTTGAGGACAAAAAAAGCTCTCCGCAGGGCGGAGAGCATATTGAAAGGAGCTTGTCAGCGGAACCCCCCGGTAATCCACGGCACGCGCCCGGCACGGACCGCTGCTTCCTCCCGGATCTGACGGGGTTAGTAAGGGTGCGTCACGCAAAGCCGAGGGGCCCCGCTGACAAGCCATTTGGTACTATACTGCGCCTGCGGGGAAAAATCAAGATTTTATTTTTGCGGGAGAGCGGCCAGGTTTCGTACCTGCCGCCGTGCCGGGGGCAGCCCTTTACACTAATAAGTACAGGCCTGCACGTACTTAAATTTGCCATAAAGCTTGCTTTTTTGCCTCATTTACTGATAGTATAGAATCACGAGCCGCCCAACGGCGCTCGCTTTTCCAAGCTCTGGAGGCCCCGACTGCCGGACTTTCCGGCCCATTCCGGGACTGCCTGCCTCCGATTCTTCACATGCTGCGGTTCCCCAAATTCGGTTCGCGCGAAACTTTCGCCGCACCGATGCTTTTATGTCTTACGGCTCACGTTTTTCCGGCGGCTTGTGCCCGGCGGGAAAAACGCGCCCCGCGATTCCGGCTGAATGCTGTTGGGGCCGGGCTTCGGGGCCAGGAGTGGAAACAATGCTGCGCGCACGGCGATGGTATCGCTTGGCTCACCTCTACACGCGGACGGGGCGGCTCGGCCTCGCGCTTCTCCTGGGCTTCGGCCTGTCGGCGGCGTTGTGCCCCGGCGGCAACACGGCCTGGGGAGGGGAGGCGGCGTGGGCGGCCCCGGTGACGGTGGCGGCGGCGGAGCAGCCCCCCTCGCGGCCGCGTTCCGCCGAGGCCGCGCCGCGCCGGGCCCGCAGCGATTCGCGGGCGGCTCCGGCGGCTCCGGCCAGCGGCGCGCTTTCGCGGTTCCGGGCTGTTGGGCTGCCGCTGGGGTTGGGGCTGGCCCTGGGCCTGGGGCTGGCCTATGGGGTGACGCGGCTGCGGCGCGGGCGGCAGCCGGGGTGGCCGCTGCGGCCTTCAGAGATTCTTCGCAAGGCCGACCTGCGCCCGCAGACGGAAGCCTTGAAAACCATGGCCACGCGGCTTGAGGATATTTGGGGCCTCCTCTCCGGGCCGGCCGGGAAGAGCCCGGCGACGGCCCTGCCGGAAGAGCTCCCGCCCATGAAGCCGGTGGGCACGGTGACGCTGGCGGCGGAAAACGACCCGGCGGACGAGGAGCGCGCCCCCGCGCCCAAACACGCGGAGCCCGCCCCGCCCCGCCCGGCCGAGACTGCGGAAACCCACCATGTTGATCTTCAGGCCCGGGCCCGCTATCTGCGCAACCTGGGCAGCCGCATGATGAACGACGGCCTCCTGCCGGGCGCGGAAACCAATTTCAGGCAGTCGCTGGCCATCCTGGAAAAGCTGGTGGACAGGGAGCCGGACAACCAGGCCAGCCTGCGTGACCTGGTGCTGGCCTATCACAACCTGGGGCGGGTGATGGAATGCCGGGAAAAGCTGGACGAATCCGCCGATTTTTACCGCCAGGCCATCCGGCTCACCTCCGAACTGGTGGCCAAAGCGCCGGGCAATTTTGACTGGCTGCGCGGCCTGGCCGCCTCCCACGGGCATCTGGGCCGGATTCTGACCAGGCAAAACAAGGCCCAGGAGGCGCTCCGCCACCTGGAAAAAGATGTGGAACTCATGCGCGGCCTGTCCCAAAAGCGGCCGGACTGCAAGCCCTGGCGGCAAGCCCTGGCCGGGTCGCTGCACAACCTGGCCCTGGTGCAGGAAAAATTGAATTTGCCCGAGGAGGCCCTGAAAAGCTATCAGGAAGAGATGGAACTGACGCGGCGGCTGGTGGAAGAGGAGCCGGACAACCGCGCCAGCGCCGGAAGCCTGAGCTCGGTGTGCGGCGCGGTGGGGCGGCTTTTGAAGGACAAGGGGCAGTTGGACGAAGCCCTGCAGGTCACGGCGCAGTATGTGGAACTGATGCGCGGCCTGGTGCGGAGCCGCCCGGACGACGGCCTTTTGCAGCGGGAACTGACCGTGGCCCTGGGGCAGACGGGGCGGCTGCATGAAGCCTCCGGGGATGTGAACCGGGCCCTGGCGCATTTTGAGGAAGCCCTGAGCCTGAGGCGAAAGTTGGCCGTCCGCGAGCCGGAGAACGCCCTGCGGCAGTGCGACCTGGCCGTGGGGCTGTGCCGGGTCGGCGACGCCTATTTCTCCGCCCGGCGGCCGGAAACCTTGGCCTGTTACCTGGAAGCCCTGGAAATTATGGAAGAGCAGGAAAAGCGGCATGGGCCGCACGGCGACTGGCTGGTCAAGAAATGTGATCTGTTGCTGCGGCTCGGCAATTGGTACAAAAAACGCGATCCGCGCCGCGCTGAAGCGTATTACCAACAATGCCTGGCTTTGGTCACGCCGCGCCTGGGCGGCAAAGGCGAACCCATCTGGAGCGAACTGGCCGCCGCCCTGAAGGAAAATATGGCGTAAGCATGGAGTCGTAGGGGCTCCCTGGCCCCACTCTCCCACTCGCATCGTCATACCGGCGAAAGCCGGGATCCATTTTCTTCGCTTTAGCTTGATTGAACCACCAGCTATGCTGGTGGGGGGCGTTCTTAGCTTTAGCTTTAAGCAAAAGCAACCCCCGAATGCTAAGATGATGTAGGTTTGCCGACC
>JAITVE010000025.1 GCA_031285975.1 Candidatus Adiutrix sp.
TTATATCCATTTTAAAGGCCAGCATTTCGTTGTCGCCCATCAGTTCTTCGGCGGCGGCCAGGGCCCGATAAACGCGTTCCATGGCTTTTTCGGCTTCTTTCAAGGCTTCGTCGGAAAAATCCAGGGGCCCGCGATAATGTTTGGATATCAAAAGATAGCGCAGAACCTCGCAATCGAATTTTTTCAAAACGTCTTTTACCGTGAAAAAGTTACCCAGGGATTTGGACATTTTTTCATTGTTCAGCCGCACAAAACCGTTGTGCACCCAGATTTGGGCCATGGGGCGGTCTAAAGCGCCGGACTGGGCCAGTTCGTTTTCGTGGTGGGGAAAAATCAAATCCTGCCCGCCGCCGTGGATGTCGAACTCGTCCCCCAACAGGCGGGAGCTCATGGTGGAGCATTCGATGTGCCAGCCGGGGCGGCCTTCGCCCCAGGGGCTGGGCCAGGAGGGTTCGCCGGGCTTGGCCGCCTTCCAGAGGGCGAAGTCGGCCGGGCTTTTTTTGCGGTCGTCCACGGCCACGCGGGCCCCGGCTTCCTGCTCTTCCATATCGCGGTGGGAGAGGCGACCGTAGTCGTGATAGGCGGCCACGTCGAAATACACGTCGCCCTCCACGGCGTAGGCGTAGCCGCGCTCAATGATTTGGCTGATGTCGTCAATCATCTCATTAATGTATTCGGTGGCGCGGGGGGTGTGGGTCGGCGCCAGGCAGCCGATGGCCCCCATGTCTTCATTGAAGCTGTCGATGTGGGCCTGGGCCAGTTCGCGCCAGTCCTGATTTTTTTCCTGGGCCCGGCGGATGATTTTGTCATCCACATCGGTGTAGTTGCGGACGTAATCCACCTTGTAGCCCAAAGCTTTCAAGCGGCGCGCCAAAATATCGAAGGCCGCCGAGGCCCGGGCGTGGCCCACATGGGCGTGGTCGTAGACCGTGGGCCCGCAGGCATACAGGGTGACCCTATCGGGGTTCAAAGGGGTGAAATATTCCGCCTGGCCGCTTTTGGTGTTGTGCAGTTTCAGTGACATATGGGGTCGTCCTCGCCGTTTTTCTCTCTCTGGCTTGGCGCGCTAGGCGTCAATTCATTAATATAACCCAGCCACCGGCCAAATGCAAACCGGCGATTAGCGGATGATTAACGGACTTTGCCGTTTTTGAGTTCAATCGGGGGCGCGCCGCTGGCTTCAATCTCACCATCGCTGTTCATGGTGAAAAGCGGCAAGCTGTCGGGCCGGGCCACGCCCCCGCCATAGGTGGCGGCTGTGGCGGGCGCGACTCCGTTGCCATTCACATTGTCATAGAC
This sequence comes from Candidatus Adiutrix sp., assembly GCA_031285975.1. GTDB lineage: Bacteria > Desulfobacterota > Desulfarculia > Adiutricales > Adiutricaceae > Adiutrix. The sequence goes on from JAITVE010000025.1 coordinate 1,300, forward strand.
ATAGAGAATGGAGCCGCTGGCCCGGTGGGCCGCAAAAATAATAAAACCGGAGATATCGGACACCGGAGGGCTAAACAGTGGAAGAATTACAAAGCCTACATTGGGGTCAGGCCGAAAGCCATAGGCGGCCAGCTTATTAATATCAGCGGCATTAGAGCCAAAAACAAAAGCATTGTTATCAACGCTAAAAGCGACCTCAGCTACGGACAACTGAAACAACAAGGCTTCGGCCGCACTGTGACGGGAACGTTCAATGTAACCCAACCAATGCCAGGGAATAACCGCCCAGACCAGGAAGCCAAGCAAGCCCACCACGAGCAGAAGAGTGAAGAGGGGAAATTTCTTTTTTTTGCGCTCTTCACACTCGGGGACGGCTTTTTTGAGCCGTTCCATTGCGGCCTGCTGTTCGGCGGACGTCTCTTTTTCTTGGGCCATGACGCTCCCCTCACGCGCGGTTCAGGCGGCGCAGTATGCCGCGTTCCAGCCGGGCCATGGGGGCGGTGCGGGCCAGGGCGAAGAGGGCGCAGCCGCTCCAAATGAAGCTGAAAGCGATGAAGTGCTGGCGGGAAAAGGCCTCGTGATAGGCGAAAATGCCCAGCAAAAGGGTCATGGTGGGGCTCACGAACTGCACCAGGCCAATAACCGTCATGGGCAAACGGTTGATGCTGTGGGCAAAGATTATCAGCGGCACGGCGGTGATGACCCCGGTGCCGAGCAGCAGCATAAAAATCTGGTTCGCCCCCACCGGCACGCCCTGGCCCTGGGCGTAAAAAATGAGCAAATATGTGGCGGCCACGGGCGCGAGGAGAGCCGTCTCCATGGTCATGCCGCCCACGGCGGAGAGGCCCGTGATTTTTTTGCAGTAGCCATAGGCCGTGAAACTGCCAGCCAAAAGCGCGGCCACCATCGGCAGGGAACCGAAGCTGACCGTGAGGTACAAAACGCCTGTGGCGGCCAGGGCGATGGCCAGAAATTGCCACAGCGACAGGCGTTCCCGGAAGACGATCACCCCCAGAAGCACCTGGAGCAAGGGGTTGATGTAATAGCCCAAACTGCTTTCCACCATGCGGTCATTGGTCACGGCCCAGATGTAGGTGAGCCAGTTGATGCTGACGAAAATAGAACCGGCCAAGAGGCTCAACAGCTTCCGGCGGTTGGCCAGCACCGTTTTCATCTCGGCCCACAGGCGGCCGCCCCGCCCGGTAGCCCAAATGAGGCCAATCATGAAGAAAAAGGCCCAGACAATGCGGTGGGCCAGCACGTCCAGCGCGGGCACGGTTTCCAGCATTTTCCAGTAAATCGGCAATAAACCCCAGACGACATACAGCGATATGGCCGTGAACAAAGTCCCCAGGGGCACGCGCTCTTCCGTGTTTTGGCTAATCATGGGCGCCGCTTCATTTCCCGGCGTTGGCGCTGGACATGGCGGCGCGCCAGGCTTCGGCCCGGCCCTGAATGTCCGCGAAGCTGCGGCCCGCCTCGCGGTTTTCAAAGAAGGACAGGAAGACCAGCTTGTCCGACACCTGGAGCGCGGCGGTGGTGAGGTAGACCGCCGAGGGTTTGCCGAAAACATTGAAATCCACTTCCGCGCCAAAGGAGATGGAACGGCTGGAGTCCGCGATTTTTTTGGTCTGCGGGCCGATGTTGAACACAAAACCAATGTCCACGCCCATGCGTTCTTTGAGCTTGGCGTTGCCTTTGCTCGTCAGCAGCGCGGCCATGGGGCGGTTATTGGCCGTGAGGGTGAAGAGGTTGTCAAAACGCTTGAACTCGCGGCGGGCGTCGCGGTCGCTGAATTTTTTTGTGGCCATTTTGGCGGTGGTGAGAATCATGGCATATTGCGGGATGGAGGCCGGACGGCCCGCCCCGGCCTCGGCCACGAACTTGTCCCATTCCGCCGGGCGGGCGTAGACGGCCAGCACGGTCATCCTGAATTTTTTGGCCACGCTGGCGATATACGCGTCCGCCCCGGCGTGGCGGCCGTCCACCCGCGTAAGGCCCTGGGGGGCCGACAAGCGGACGGGCACCTCCCCCACCAGGGCCGGTTCGGCGGCGTGCCCGGCGGGGAGCGGCCCGGCCAGCATCAAGGCCGCCGCGAAAAGTATCATCAGGATTTTTAATTTCATAATAAAGGGCCTACTTTGTGGGTGAGGAGCCGCGCTGGGGCAAACGGTCGGCGCGCCGGAGGGTTTCGGTGAGGCGGGTCAGGGCCCGGCGGTGGCGGGGGCTGCCCTCGCTGAGGAAGGCGGCGCGGTAATAGCGCCAGGCTTCTTCCGGGTCTTGCCGCTGTTCCCAATAGAGCCCGAGGTTGTAGAGCGCCGGGGCATATTGGGGGTTTTGGCGCAATAATTCCAGCCAGCGGCTGCGGGCTTCGTCCCACTCGCCAGAGGAGGCCAGGCTTTTGGCCTCGCGGCTGAGGGCATCGTCCCCGCCTTCCAGTTCCAACGCGCCGGGGTTGCGGCCCAGGTCAAGGGCCAAAAGGCGCGCCAAATCTTCGGCCAGCCGCTCGGCCAGGCGGTTTTGCAGGGCGGCGTCGGAGGCCGGGCCGTTCAGGGAGGGGGCCAGGCCGCGCCGGGCCAGGTAGCCGCCCCGGGTGCGGTCAATATCCGTGGCCAGGCGGCCGCTGTCGGCCAGAAGGCCGTTTTTGTCCGCCAGGCGCCAGTCGAGCACCACCTGGCCGCTCTGGCGCTGGAAATCATAGTTATTGAACGCCACGGCCATGGGGCGTTCTTCCACCGGCCACACGCGGCGGGTGAAGGGGTCGGCCTTGTAGACGATGTAGGGCGGCCCGGCGGCGACGGTTTGGGGCACGGTTTCCCGTTCGCTGGAACGCGTTTGCGCCAGGGATATTTCCCCGCTCAGGATCATCTGCTGCGGCCCGCCGCCGAGGCGTTTTTTCAGGGCCTGGCGCAGCTGTTCCTGCCCCGGCCCGCGCAGTTCGCCCAAAGTCACCCCAGCCGGAAGCTTTCCGGCGGTGTTGGATGTACCGGCGCAGCCCGTTGGCAGCAAAACCGCTAGTAGCAAAATGACAAAAACCGCCGCTTTATTCATACAAAACTCTCTGTCGTCAAATGTTCCTGCCGAAAAGCCTCAAAATCCCGCCGGGCGGTTTCCAAGAGCCAGGCCGCCCGCTGGTTTTTGGGGACTTCCGGCGGCGGGGGCGTGAACAGCCCGAAATTGATGTTGGAGGGCGCGAAATATTTGCGCCCGCCGTCGCTTTTCAGGTGGCTCAATAAAGCCCCCAGGGCCGTGCCGGGCGGCGGGGTGAGGAGGGGTAGGCCTTTCGCGCTGCGGGCCGCGTTCTCCCCGGCCCAGAGCCCTTGGGCGGCGGATTCCACATAGCCCTCCACCCCGGAAATCGGCCCGGCGGCAAAAAAGCGGGGATTGCTGTGCAGACGCTGGAACTCGTCCAGCACCTTGGGCGCGTCCAGGTAGGTGTTGCGGTGGATGGCCCCGAAGCGGGCGAACTCGGCCTTTTCCAGGCCGGGGATGAGGCGGAACACCTTTTCCTGGGCCGGGCGGGTGAGGCGGGTTTGGAAGCCCACTAAATTCCATAAACTGCCCGCCGCGTTTTCGCGCCGCAATTGCACCACGGCATAGGGCCGCCGCCCGGTGCGGGGGTCGTCCAGGCCCACGGGCTTCATGGGGCCGAAAGTGAGGGTGCACGGGCCGCGCCGGGCCATGACCTCAATGGGCAGGCAGCCCTCGAAATAGCGTTGCTCCTCAAAGGCTCGCGGCTCCACCTGGTCGGCTTCGAGCAGGGCGTCGAGGAAGGCCGTAAATTCCGGCTTTTCCATGGGGCAGTTGAGGTAATCGCCCTCGCCCGCCTGGTAGCGGTTGGCCGAATAGACGCGGCTGAAATCAAGGGAATCATGGCTCACAATGGGGGCCAGCGCGTCGTAAAAGTGGAGGTGGGGCGCGCCCAGCTCGGCGGCCAAAAGGGCCGCGAGGGCCTCGGAAGCCAGGGGCCCCCCGGCCACCACCACCGGGGCCGCGCCCTCCGGCCAGGCCGTCACTTCGGCCCGCCGGAGTTCTATCAGCGGGTGGGACTCGATGGCTTGGGTCATTTCCCGGCTGAACAGTTCCCGGTCCACGGCCAAGGCTCCGCCCGCCGGGACGCGGGTGCGCCCGGCCACGGCCATCACCAGGGAGCCCAGGGCCCGCATTTCCTCTTTCAAAAGGCCCACCGCGTTTTCCGGGCGGTCAGCGCGGAAGGAGTTGGAACAAACCAGTTCCCCCAAACCCTCCAGCCGGTGGGCCGGGGAAAAACGCTCGGGCTTCATTTCCCACAGGCGGACGTTCAGCCCGCGCCCGGCGGCGCGCCAGGCGGCCTCGCAGCCCGCCAGCCCGCCGCCGATTATTTCCACGTCTGTCATTTAATGCCCGCGACCTCCGGCAGCCAAACCAACTCGTACTTGCAGGAGCCGAGGCCGATTTTTTCGGCGTATTCCAACTGGAAGCGCCACTGGCAGTCCGGGTGCAGGGCCGTCCACTTGTCCGCGCCGGGGGCCAGGGCGCTCTCCGGCAGCGCGCTGCCGGAAAGGCCGGGGGCCTGGTTGACCAACTCGGCGGAGGCCATGTCCAAAGCGACGGGGTCGCGGCTGGCCAGAACGCCCAGATCGGCCACAATGGGCGCGTCGGAGTGGTTCACGCAGTCGCACAACGGGCTCACGCCGTTGACGAAGTTGACGTACAAGAGATTCTCGCCCTTGCCCGCCACGGCGGCTTTGGAGTATTCGATCATCTTTTTCATGAAGCGGGGCGCGTCCCCATTCCAGGACACGGCGATGGCCTCCTGCGGGCAGATGGGGATGCAGTTGGCGCAGCCCACGCATTTGGCCGGGTCGATGTGGGCCTTCTTTTTGGCCATATCAATGGCCTGGTGGGCGCACTGCTTGACGCAGCGGCCGCAGCCCACGCATTTTTTCGAAGTCACCTGGGGCGACAAGTCGGAGTGCTGGTCGAGCTTGCCGCGCCGGGAGGCCGCGCCCATGCCCAGATTTTTCAAAGCCCCGCCGAAACCGGTCAGTTCGTGCCCCTTGAGGTGGCTGAGGATGACCGCGCCGTCGGCGGCGTTGAAGTCTGCGGAAATATAGGCTTTTTTCACGCCGCCCCGGTTCACGTCAATGGCCGCTTCCCCCGCGCCCCGAAGGCCGTCGGAAATAATCAGCGGCGCGCCGGTGACTTCGTAGCCGAAGCCGTGCATCACCGCCGTCTCCAGGTGATCGACGGCGTTGATGCGGCCGCCGACGTAGAGCGTGTTCGCGTCCGTGAGGAAGGGCTTACCCCCCAACTCTTTCAGCTCATCGACAAAGCTGCGCACCAGGTGCGGGCGAATAAAGGTGTGGTTCCCCCGCTCGCCGAAGTGAATCTTGATGGCCCAAATTGATTTGGGCTTGACTACTTTTTCAGGCTCCAGGGCTTGCAGCAGCCGCCGCAGCTTCTGTCCCAAATTTTCGCGGAAATGCGTCCGCAGGCTGATGCCGAAAACTTTGCTGGTCATAACTCTTCCCCCTGTGTATATGTTGTGTGGCGGTTAAAGTTCGCGCCTATGGGTTCGAATCTGAAGGCTTTTCCGACCGAATCCGCAAGGGCAACAAAACCTAACCATAAAAAATTCCTTGACAATTGGGCCGTTTCAGCGAATAATCCTTCTCATAGGCGTTTCATTTCCACCGGCACAATTGTTAACGATTCTCCAAGAATCGATTTTAATGGTTTTGCCGGAGACAGTAAAGCTTTAAATGAACGCTTTCTCATTTTGTGCGGGGGCGAGGTTTGATTCGACACCCGGCCGGGGCTGCTTAGGCGCCTCGGCAGCTGTGGCGCGGCCATGCGGGATTGCAAGGGTTCCCCCCTGTTGGAGATGACGGATTATGACGCTTACGAAAGAAAAGATTATCTCGGAAATCTTTGACCAGAGCGAGCTTTCCCGCAAAGACGCCCGTCAGGCGGTGGAAAAGCTTATGGATATTCTGAAGCAGACGCTGGCGGAAGAAAAAGACGTGCTGGTCAGCGGCTTCGGCAAATTCGTGGTGAAACGGAAAAATGCCCGCCGGGGGCGCAACCCCCAAACCAAGGAATCGCTGGAACTGAGGGCCCGCCGCGTGGTGGTCTTCAAAAACTCCGGCATCCTGCGGAAGAAGATCAACGGCGAAGCGGTGGACGAATATACCTCCGACGAGTTTTGAGCCGCCGCCTTGGGGTGATTCCCAGGCAGCCTCATAAAAAAACCGCTAAAAACGGCTCCGCCCCGCCGTCATTCCGGCGAAGGCCGGAACCCATGCCTTTCCGGGCCGCTGGCCCAGGCGAGGGCTCGGCGACGCCCGGCCAAAAGGCATAGGCCCCGGCCTTCGCCGGGGCGACGGAGAGAGAGCGGGCGCGGAACCGGGCGGACGGCCCCGGCAGGCTGTGGCGTTTTCTCTTGACTTGCGCGGCATTAAGCTCTATTTTATAGAGATAAAATACCTCCCGGAGCAGGGAGTTTTCGGGACAGATATACATGGCGCTGCAAAAACCTGACATATCAGTCTGCATTGACGGCAAAGCCCACATCTGGATGATCGTGGCTGAGGACGCGTCCCTGGGCGATGGTTCCCGCCTGGAACACCGCTGGTGCAAAAAATGCGGCTGCCTCACCCAAGTGGGCTTCGGCGTTGACGGCCAGCCCGTGGTGGCGGTGGACGAAGACGGCTCCCCCCACTTGGCCATGCCCAAAATCCTGGGGGCCATCATCAAGTAGCCCGGCTGATGCGTCTTAGTCGGCGGAAATTTTTATCAACGGCGACGACCGAATACGGACGTCGCCGTTAGTTGTTCTTAAAGTTATTGAGAAACATCGAGCCTCTGGAGATTGAAAGGATTATTATGAACCCGGCGAATATACGAAACGTGGCCATCATCGCCCACGTCGATCACGGCAAAACCACCCTGGTGGACGCCATGCTCTGGCAGAGCGGCCTCTTCCGCGACAATCAGGCCGTGCACGAGCGGGTGATGGACAGCATGGATCTGGAGCGCGAAAAAGGCATCACCATCATGGCCAAAAACACGGCCGTGAGCTACGGCGACCTGAAAATCAACATCGTCGATACGCCGGGTCACGCTGATTTCGGCGGCGAGGTGGAACGCACCCTGACCATGGTGGACGGCGTGATTCTGCTGGTGGACTCCTCTGAGGGCCCCCTGCCCCAAACCCGCTTCGTGCTGCAAAAGGCCCTGGGGCGCGGCCTCCCCATCATCGCGGTCATCAACAAAATCGACCGCCCCGACCGCCGCCCCCAGGCAGTGCTGGAAGAACTGTATTCCCTCTTCATCGACCTGGACGCGGAAGAAGAGCAGCTTGACTTCCCCGTGCTCTACACCAACGCCAAAGCCGGGCGCGCCTGGAGCACCCTGGAAGAAGCCGACGGGGCCGACAGCGGCTCCCTGGAGCCCCTCTTCCAGGCCATTGTCAAGCACATCCCCGCCCCCACCGGCGCGGCGGAGGCCCCGGCCCGCTTCCTGGTCACCAATCTGGACTGGTCGGACTACGTGGGCCGCCTGCTCATCGGCCCCCTGCGCCAGGGCACCCTTTCCGCCGGGCAGGAAGTGGCCTTGCTCAAAGACGGCCAGGTGGTCAAAAAAAGCCCCCTCAAGCTGCTCTACACCTACCAGGGGCTCCAGCGGGTGGAAGTCGATAAAGTCTATGCCGGGGACATCGTGGCCCTGGCCGGTCTGGAAGACGCCTATATCGGCGACACCGTTTCCGACCCCGAAAATCCCGAAGCCCTCCCCACCGTGGTGGTGGACGAGCCCACCCTCTCCATGGAATTTTCCGTCAACTCCTCGCCCCTGGCCGGGAAAGAGGGCAAGCTTCTCACCTCCCGCCAAATCAAAGACCGGCTGGAAAAGGAGGCCCTGTATAACGTCTCCATCCGGGTCAGCCCCGTGCCCAGCCAGGCCGACAGCTATCAGGTGAGCGCGCGCGGCGAGCTGCAACTGGCCGTGCTGGTGGAAACCATGCGCCGGGAAGGCTTTGAGCTGACCCTGGGCCCCCCCCGCATCATCGTCAGCGAAGTGGACGGCAAGCAGCACGAGCCCCTGGAATTGGCCGTCATTGACGCTCCCGAAGAATTTGTGGGCGTCATCACCGAGAAACTCTCCTCGCGGCGCGGCCAGGTGGTGAAGCTGGCCAACCACGGCTCCGGCCGGGTGCGCCTGGAAATCAAGGTGCCCACCCGGGGCCTCATCGGCTACCGCAGCCAGTTCCTCACCGATACGCGCGGCACGGGTTTACTCAACACCCTGGTCATCGGCACCACCCCCTGGCTGGGGCCCATTAAAGGGCGGCCCAACGGCTCCCTGGTCTCCGACCGCTCCGGCGGGGCCGTGACCTATGCCCTCTACCACCTCGAACCGCGCGGCACCATTTTCGCCAGCCCCAACGACCCGGTCTACCCCGGCCTCATCATCGGCGAAAACTCACGCGGCGAGGATTTATACGTCAACCCCTGCAAGGAAAAGAAATTGACCAACATCCGCGCCAGCGGCACCGACGAGGCCCTGCGCCTCACGCCGCCCCGCCGCTTCTCCCTGGAAGAAGCCATCGAGTACATCCGCGAAGACGAAATGCTGGAAGTGACCCCAAAATCCATCCGCCTTCGCAAAAAACCGGCGGATAAAAAATAACCATTGCCGCAGGCCGCTTGAACCGGCGGAGTCCAGTATGTTTCCAAAAAACGTCGATACCTTTGTCAGCATCGTCAACATCTTGGGCATCCTGGCCTTCGCCTTCAGCGGCGCGGTGGCGGGTATGAAGCGGGAAGCCGACGTGGTGGGCGTGCTGCTGCTGTCCCTGGTGGCCTGCTCCTTCGGCGGCCTGGTGCGCGACCTGTTGATCGGCGACCTGCCGCCGGAACTGTTGCGCGGCAACTTCATGCTCATCCTCGCCGCCGGGCCCGGCCTCTTCACCTTCTTTTTCTACAAACTGGTGGACAAGCTCCACCGCCCCATCGACTTCTTCGACGCGCTCGGCCTGGGCCTTTTCGTTGTCGTCGGGGCCAACAAAGCCATGGCCTTCGGCATCACCCCGGCCTGGTGCGTGGGCCTGGGCCTTCTCACCGGAGTCGGCGGCGGTGTGGCCCGCGACATGATGCTGGCCCAGGTGCCCACCATCTTCAAATCAGAAATCTACGCCACCCCGGCCTTCCTCGGCTCCTTCATCCTCGTGGCCGGTCAATCCGCCTTCCCCTCTTACGGCGAACTCTTCATGGCCCTCGGCGCCATAGTCTGCACCGGCCTGCGGCTGCTGGCCATCCATTATAGCTGGCACGTGCGGCGATGATGGGGGAGGCTTCGCGGGCGAAGATTCTGGATTAGTATGGGGCTCCGCCCCAAACCCCGCAAGGGGACAGTGTCCCCTTGACCCCTGCTGGAAGGCGGAGGAACCGCCTTCCAGATTGCTTCGCATGAAGAGCGGTGTGCTTTATCGAGCAGCCCGTTGACGAGTAGCCCGGGGGGCTTGACGGGCTTGATCGTCACGCGGGGATATGGTGCAATGTTTGTTGCGTCCAAACAATGCTCAAAGGCATTTTTTAGAGGGTAGCGGCGGCGGTTTAGAGTTGGGCAGCAATGCCACGCCATTGTCCAAAAACAGAAGGATGTATGATTCGGAACTTCCGGCATCATACATCCTTGTATTTGATCAGCGTTTGGCGGCGGCGCGTATACTATTTTTCGGCGGAATCCGAGGCCGGGGGCATTGCATCGGCGGAGGGGCTGCCCTTCACTTTGGCCGACATTAAGAGGCGCACCTGGGGATTCAGGGGATCATTGGTGTAGAGCCAAGCGGCTTTGTTGATTTCCTGGCCGGCCCATTCGCGGTAGACGCGGATGGAAACTGTCACCTGACCGGCGGCGCCGGGAGCCACTTCCCGGTCAACTTTGGCCACCAGGCAATCGCAGCCCGTCAGCACCCGGGTGATCAAGAGGGGGGCGTCGCCTTCGTTTTTGAACGTGAAGGTGTGGGTGAACAGGGTGGCCGGGTTGACTTCACCCCCGTCATGGGCGTACTGCTCGATGACAAACTGCGGCGTGGGGCCGGAGGTTTCACTGGCCGGAACCACCGCCGCCGCCGGTTGCTGGGCCAAAGCCAAGCCGCCGCCGAGGCCGCAGAGGATCAGCAGCCCCAGGCAGAGGGCCGCGCTTTTCAAAGCATAGGTCATGGGCGCACCTGCAATTTTCTGTGACTCAGGATCAGTTTAAGAACAATTTGTACGTTTTTCTGGCAAGGCGAGAACAACGCAGCCAGGGAGATGTACAAGTTGTTTATGAACTGATCCTTATGAATTTTTCCACCGTTCCGTCAGTTCTTTTTTGCCGTTCTCAAAGCTCAGGGCTTCGTCTTCCAGCAGGGCGTTGTACTGCCGCTCGGTCATCTGGGTCGAGTCGGTGTAGACGGTCAGCATCCTGAGCACAAACAGGGGGGCCAGGGCGGCGGTCACCGCGTCGCGCCGGGCTTCGGGCTCCGGGGCGCTCCCGGCCCGCTTGAAGGCCAGGGCAGCCTCAAAAACCGCCGCCCGCCACCAATACATGGGGATGACGGGCATCCCGCCGTTCGCGGCCAGGGTCAGCTGGCTTTCCAGGAACTCGCACAAATCCGGCGGCATGAACTCCGCCCAGCGGCCCTGCTGCGCCCGGCCCGAGGCCAGGAAGGTCTCGGTTAAAGCCTCGGGTTGCAGTTCCACCTGCGGCGGCGGCATCTGAGGCTCGTCGTCCCCGCAGGCCATGATGGTGGGGCGGGTGCGGCTGAGGTTCGTCCAGAAATTGTCGGTTTCCAGCATCAGGCGGAACAGGGCCCCGGCCACGTGGCTGAATGACCTGGAGAGGTCGTAGTCCAGCTTTTTCAGGGTGGTGGTGCGGGGATAGGCCAGGAAGGACTGGCACACGGGGGCGTTGTTCATAATGGCCGTGGCCAGCATGAACATGTCCGACTTGTAGCCCCGGTCGTCCAAATCCCAGTCGCTGTTCAGGTAAATCTCGTTCAAGCGGCCGGAAAAGGCGTGGTCAACATGAATGGGCTGCAGGACGCGCCGCCCGAAGAGGGCCCGCAAGAGGGGCGTGGCCAGGCCCCGGGAAATGGGGCCGTCGTATTTATGCCGCACGTAAATCGGCGAGACGTATTCCGCCGTGCCGTTCAAAATGGGGTCGGCCAGGCGCGGAATCCAGGTGGTTTTGACGCTCAGGAGGTTCGCGTCCAGCATCAGCACCGCGCGGGGCGAAAGCGCAGCCGCCTTGCGGAAGGCGTTGACCAGGTTGGCCCCCTTGCCCCGCACGCCCGGAGGGGAGGAGACATAGATGCGGGGCACCTCGCTTTCGGCGTTGAAAAAGGCCGCCTCGGTGCCGTCGTCAGAGCAGTTGTCGCAGTTGATAATCACCGAGCGAAGCTGGGGGTAATGCTTCGTCAGCCCCAGGGACGCTTTTTTCACCGGCAGGCCGATATGGGGCGCCTCCTTGTAGGATGGCACCACCACCACGATATCCGCCGCAGTCACGCCGTCGGGATTTTCTTCCCTGAAGATCAAATCCGTACCGGCAGCTATTTTGTTCATTAAAAAGAACCTCGAGTTCAAGTATCCACAGTCATCCAAAAACAGTCAGCCAAACAACTGAAAGACCGACAGGCATGGTTTTTTCATAACATCCTGCGGTCTGCCTCAGTTATGAGGCTAGAATACTACATTTCGGGCTTCGAGTCAAAACGGCGGGAAGTGGGGCGGCAGGTTTCCTTTTTGGCGCAACCCCCCGCCCCCGTCAGCGCAAAAATTCGCCGCCGAAGGGGCAGGCGGCCAGGCAGAGGCCGCACATGGGGAGACCGGCGTTTTGGCCGCGCTCGCGGCGGTGGGCCTGGCATTTTTGGATGTCGATGAGCTCGTCGCGGGCCATGCCGCGCTGCCAGGCGGGGCCTTTAACGGCCCCCACCGGGCAGGCCTCCTGGCATTTGCGGCAGGAGCCGCAGCGGGATTCGTTCACCGCCTCGGCCAGCGGCAGGGGCGCGTCGGTCACCAGGGTGGCCAGCCAGACGTGGGGGCCGCGATCAGGGGTCACCAGCACCCCCATGCGGCCTATCCAGCCCAGCCCGGCCAGGGTGGCCGTGCTTTTGTGCTGGTAAAAGGCGCAGAGGTAGGCGCTGGGGTTCATATCCCCGCCGCTGCGGTCGAAAAAAATCTCCCGGCCATAGCCCCAGGCCGCGTATCCGGCGGCCCGGAGCAGCTCCACGCCCCGGGTCACCAAGGGGTCGAGGCTCTGGCCGCTCCGGCGGTAGGCCTCAACATAGGCCGGGTCGGCCTCCGGCGCGCCGGGGAGGCGGGCCAGGCTCAGGTCGGCGAAAGGCACGGCCAGGGCCACCCCGGTGGTCAGCTTCGGGAACGGGCGCGGCTCCAGGCTCCGCAGGTCAGCGAAGCCCACCAGCGCCGCGCCGGCCTGTTTCATTTCATCGACAAAGGACTCAGCCAGGTTTCCCAGCACAGCGGCTCCTTATCTTCAAGCTTTTACCACAATTATAGCACAAAATCGCAGCCCAACTTGGCGGCGAACACCAGGCCGACCAGGGCCACGGTGGCGTTCAGTTCCCGGACGCGCCCGGCCATGGTTTTCATTATCATATAGGCCAGCCAGGCCACGGCCAGGCTGTCGGAAATTTTCCAGGACAGGCCGATGAGCACCACCACCAAAATCGCGGGGAAGGACTCGGTAGCGTCCTTAAAATCTATGCGCCCCAGGGGCGAGAGCATATACCAGCCCACCACCACCAACGCCGGGGCAATGGCCGCGAAGGGGATGGCCAAAAACAGCGGCGAGCAGAACAGGGCCAGGCCGAAGCAGGCGGCCACGGTGAGGGCCGTCAGGCCCGTGCGCCCGCCCACGGCCACCCCGGTGCCGCTCTCGCCATAGGCCGTGTTGGGGGACATGCCCAGCGCGCCGCTGAAAATCATGGCCAGGGAATCGGCAATGAAGGCCCGGCCCATTTTGTGGCGGTAGCGGGCGGCCTCTTTTTCGCCCATGATGCTGAACAGACCCAGGAACCCGGCCAAGCTGTCGAAAATGGCGATGAAAAGGAAGACCAGCACGGCGGACAGGAAGTCAAAGGAGGCGAAGGTGGAGAAATCGGCGGTGAAGGCCAGGGCCGCCGGGCTGGGGGGCAGGCTGAAAATGCCGCCGCCGGAGGGCAGCGCCGTCACCCCCATGGGGATGCCGATGAGGGTGGAGACGACGATCCCGGCCAGGACGGCATAGCGGAACTTCATGGCTAGCATGGAAGCGGTGATGAACAGGCCAATGAACACCAACTGCACCTGCGGCAGCCCCAGGTCGCCCAGGGCCGGGGGGAGGCCGGTCGTGAGCACGACGGCCTGGCTGTTGATAAGCCCGATACCGGCGATCAAAAGCCCCACCCCGCCGCAGACGGCGTATTGGAGGGAGGCCGGGATGTCCCGCAGAATTTTCTCCCGCAGCGGGGACAGCGACAAGAGGAAGAAGAGCGCCCCGGCCACCAGCACGGCGGCCACGGCCTGGGGCCAGGTCAGGCCCATGGTCAGGATGATGACAAAGGCGAAAATGGCGTTGATGCCCATGCCCGGCGCCACGGCAAAGGGCAGGTTGGCCACCAGGGCCATAATCAGCGAACCGCCGATGGCGGCCAGGGCCGTGGCCGTGAAAAGGGCTTCGCGGGGCGCTCCGGCGGCGGAGAGGATGCCGGGGTTGGCCGCCAGCACATATACCATGGAGCAGAAGGTGGTGAGCCCGGCGCTGATTTCCACCAGCGGGGTAGTTTGATGGTCTTTGAGTTTGAACACGATGTCGCCTCCTGTGGCCGAAATTTTTACGGGCGCGACAGGGGGCTGTTCGGCAGTTGATACAAAAAAGCCCCTCAAAGCCGCGCGCGGCTTTCCAAGGGGGTCTTTACCATCAACCACCGCATTATGAAAAATCCCAGGCGGCCGAGCACGGGCCGGAGCGGGGAAGGTTCATCCGGTCTTCTGGCTTACGGATCGTCCAGCCCGCACGGCCTTCCCGGGGAGTTCAGGCGGTTGCGCAACCGTCCCGAGCCTCGTCCCAGTGGCTGGTTCGCCCCGCCCTTTCGGCGGCAAGAACCTTCGGCGACTGTCCCCGTTTACAGCGGCGGGTCCGCCACGGAATTGCACCGTGTTCCGAGAGAATGAACACAATTATTATTGCACGCCCGGCGGCGGATAGTCAAGTTCTTTGGCAAAGGTCTTTTCGGGGCGGGGGCAGTAAAATTTTTTAACTTTACAAACTAGGACAACTATTATAGTATTACGGATTCATTGCCAGACCTATGAGCCGCCGGGGCTGTCCGGGGCGCTCAGGGGGCTGAAAATGAACGGTTTCAGGAAAATATCCATCCCCCTTTCTACTGAGAACTTTCGAGAGGTGCCAATATGGATGACAAACAGCTGGCCCATTTTAAGGCATTGCTGCTGGAACGGCGGGGGGAAATCCTCCAGTACGCCGACGATACCGTGACCGATATGAACGATCAGACCGATAATTATCCCGATCCCACCGACCGGGCCTCCATCGAGTCCGACCGTAATTTCATTCTGCGCCTGCGCGAGCGCGAGCGGTTCCACCTGGTCAAAATCGACGAGGCCCTGGAGCGCATTGAAGCCGGAGAGTTCGGCATCTGCGAGACCTGCGGCTCGGACATCGGCTTCAAACGCCTCGAGGCCCGGCCCGTGGCCACCCTGTGCATCGACTGCAAAACCAGGGCCGAAGCCGCCGAAAAAGCCCGCGGCGAATAAGTGGATTGATTTTCAACCCACCCTCCGGGTTCCGGAGGCTTCTCGGGTTGCGCCCTGTTTGCTGTAAAATTTCTGTTCCGGGGAGATTTGATTTTCGCCCGGAACCGGCCTTGGCCGCCCCAGTGCCAATAAAACCCGCACAATGCGGTATGTATAGGTGATTATTATGAAAATGACGTTTCAGCCCCATGTTCTGAGAAGAAAACGCACCCACGGCTTTCTGAACCGTATGAAAACCCGCGGCGGCCAGACCGTCATCAACCGCCGCCGGGCCAAGGGCCGCAAGCGCCTGGCCCAGTAGCCGCCGGTTTTGACAGCCGACCGCGATGCACGCGCCTTTCCCCGCGAACAACGGGGCGAGGCCGAATTGTATCGTGAATCCGGCCCAAAAGGCGCGGACACTTTGCCGTCACAACCCGGCCAAACCGTTGGCGCGCCAGCCGAGCCCGGCCGGAAGTATAAATTCCCCAAGGCTGACCGGCTTTTGAAGCGGCGGCAGTTTTTGGCCATGTCCGACCGCTCAACCCAGCCGGAAATGAAAATAAAGGCGGGCGCGTTTTTGGTCATTGGCCGGGCCAACGGCCTGGAACGTCGCCGCCTGGGGGTCACAGCCAGCCGCAAAACCGGCAAGGCCGTCACCCGCAACCTTATTAAGCGGCTGACGCGGGAGATGTTCCGGCAGCGCCAGGCCCAATGGCCGCTGGGGCTGGACTACGTGTTCATCGCCCGGCCCGAGGCCGGGGAGCGGAGCCGCTCGGCCCTGGCCGCTGATTTGGCCCTGGCCCACAAAAAAATCACGGCCTGGTCGTGGCCCGGCGGGCAAGAGCGGGGCGCTCCGAAACGCCCGGCCCCGGCCGAAACCAAAGCGGCCCGCGCCGCCCAGCCGGAGCCGCCGGAAACTGTTTCCATGACGGAGCCGGACGTTCTCAGCGTTGTGGCGGCGTTGCCGGGGCTTGTGGCCCTCGGGCTGATACGTTTTTATCAACGCTTTATTTCACCCTGTCTGCCCCCCGCCTGCCGCTTTTGGCCCACCTGTTCGAACTACGCTATTTCGGCCATTAAAATTCATGGCTTTTGGCGCGGTTCCCTCTTGACGGCCTGGCGGCTTTTAAAATGTCATCCCTTCCACCCCGGCGGCTACGACCCTGTGCCGCCCCGCCGGGAACCGGGGCGCAGGGCCGCATAACTATTACAATAAGGTCGGGTTGCCGAGGAGCCTTTGATGGACAAGCGTTTTTTTTGGATAATGTCGGTTTTTCTGGTCGCTGTGATCGGCTGGACTCTCTATTTTCCGCCCCAGCCCGCCGAGCAGGCCGCAGAGGCCCCCGGCGCCACGCCGGTAGCGGTCGAGAACGCGGCGCCTGCAGTCGCCCCTCCGGCGGAGGTTCCCGCCCCGGTGCCCACCCGCCGCATCACGGTCACCACGCCGCAGTACACCGCTGTTTTTGACGAAGACGGCGGGCGGCTGTCCAGCTTCAAGCTGGCGGACTATTTCCAGCGCAAAACCAACCCGAACCAGCCGGACGAAATGCTGGAACTGGTCAACCAGCCCCACCCCGATGACCGCTCCATGCGCCTTGGGCTCACCGAGCCCGGCGCGCCCAAGCTGGAAAACGCGCCCTACCTGGCCGACCAGGAGTCCCTCACCGTGGGCGCGGGCGAAACGAAAACCCTGACTATGACCTACCGCGACCCCAGCGGCCTGATAGTCACCAGAGAACTCAGCTTTTCCGGCGACAGCTTTTTGATCGGCCAGAACGTCACCCTGGAAAATCAGGGCCAGACGCTCTATGACGGCTACCTCACCATGCGCCTGAACTCAGCCCCCTTTTCAGCGAAGGGCAACCGCAATTATAACGAGATGGGGGCCTTCATCAACAACGGTTTGGTGAATGACACCCCGGCTGACGCCGCCGAGGCCCTGGCCGATTTCCGGGGCAAGCTGACCAGCGTGGACTGGATTGGCTATATGGATCAATACTTCCTCACCGCCCTGGTGGTGCCCGACCAGTCGGAAATACCTGAAGCCGTGCCGCCTTCCCTCTCCGCCGCCTTCCAGGATCACGGCGGCCTGGCGGTGGGGATATCCTGGCCGCTCAATCTGGCCCCGGCCCAAAAAAAAGTTCTCAACTATGATTTTTACTACGGCCCCAAGAGCGCCGAGGCCCTGAAAGCCGCCGGGCACAAGCTTGACCGCAGCGTTGACCTGGGCTGGTTCTACTTTTTGGCCGCCCCGCTGGCCAAGCTTT